>JAFWCP010000475.1 GCA_017536845.1 Solobacterium sp.
TACATCTTCCATACGGACGGTTCGCTGGAACGGATCCTGGACAGCTCGTACGTGCACCGCCTGGAAGACCGCGTAACTGCACCGGGCAACTGGCATATCGGCTTTACCGATGAACTTGAATCCATGAATCTCAGCGAATGCAGGCCTGAAAAGATCGAGCAGTATTTTGATTACTTCCTCCACTTTGACGGCTGGAACAACATGCACGAGCACCATAAAATCCGTTTCGATGACAGCGGCCGGCTGTGGCTGTGGGATGTCCCGTACCGGGAAGGCCCCGCCATTCCGGACAGCGTCCCTTCCGATGCCGGAATCGATCCGGAATTTGCCGGATCCGTATGGCATGTGGAAGAAGACGGCAGTTCCATGCAGTGGCTGATGTATGAAGACGGCGTCGGCATCGAAACCTTCGGCATGGTGCTGGGGGAAATGATTGATCCGGCCGGCTTTCACTGGAGCGTGAAGGATGATACACTCTATCTCAACTGGAACTGGGACAATCCCGGTTCCTGCCGGCTGACTGATGAATACGGCATCGAATACATCATGCTGGAACGCTTCACGATTGAAAAAGGGGCAGAAAACGGCCTGCCCCGCTATACCCTGCACGCGGTATGGCCGCAAGGCAAAACACTGATCCTGACGCCAAGTACCGATTTCAACCTGACGCAGGAATATGAAGACATGCTTACAGGAAGGAGATAACACAGCAAAATGAGAAAACCCGTATGCATCATGACAGCATTTTTGATGGCAGCCTGCAGTTCTGCCCCGAAGACCCTGACCGAGCAGGAAATTGCGGACATCCACAGCAATGAACAGGTGCTGTATGAACAGCTGGTCAACGCAACCTGGCATTATGAGGATGAGCCATCCCATGCCTTCGCGTTCAGAGATGACGGCACGGCTGAAGAATACCAGGGCATCATCGAATGGGTCACCGCATATACCTTCGCGGTGCGCTTCTGCGACTATGAAGACAAGACCGGCGAACATCTGGCCGAAACGGATCGGGAAAGCATCGAGAAATATTACGACTACAACGTCGTCATGCAGTATACCGACCCGGTTCATGAAGGCCAGAGCTATATCGATAAAATCGCTTTTGACGGTGATACGCTGCTGATGGGCGTCCACCGGTTAGTCAAAGGCGTCGATTTTCTCAAGACAATGCCGGAAGGCCTTGCCATCAAGGACGAACTGCTCAACCGGGTGTGGTACGATGTCAAAGGCAATGATTACCGCCTCTTCTTCCCGGAGGGAACCGGCTTCCGCTGCAACGGCGTGTTCCTGGACGGGACGCTGTTAAACCCGGAGAAGTTCTACTGGGGCACTGACAACGACATGCTGTATGTGATGATTCCCATCCAGCCCGGCGGCGAAGGGCCGATCCTGGAGGAAGTGGATGGCTATCGTCTGGAAGCTGACGGCGAAGGCTGGCAGATGACAGATTACTGGAGTGGCCAGGTCAGGCATTACGGGATTCCCGGCGAGGATGACGATTCCGCCGCCCGCTTAACCTGCAATTACGAAAAGCTCCACGAAAGCATGGCGGACTGGGGCTATTAAGACAAAACGGACGGGGAGGCAGAAGCCTCCCCTTTGTTTACAGAAAAAAGGAAGTTCTGTGACTTCCTTTCAGTTTACCGGAATGATCGGCAGTTCGATGACGCCGTCGTCACCGCCCGGGAGCGGCAGTTCCGGGACCGGTTCTTCGGCCGGTTCCTGGTTTTCATCAGGAGCCGGTGTTTCGACCGGCTGCTCCTCAGGCGCAATGGTCGGCTGCGGTTCAGCATCGACCGGTTCCTGCGGCGTGCTCGTGATTTCAATGGCGGGCAGTTCGACAGCTTCGGCATCGTGAGTGGGAACCGGCGTTTCCGCTGCCTGTGTGCTGTTGTTTTCTTCTTTCTGATCAACGCCCGAGGTCGGTGCCGCCGGATCAGGGACTTCGCTGGAATCCGGCGCCGGCGTAGCCGGCTGGACAGTCGGTTCTGCCGCTGACGAAACGGAAGAAGCCGGTGTGCTTTCGGCCGGCTGGCAGGCGGTTAAGAGCAGGCCTGCCGCAGCGATGCACAGCCATCTGGTCAGTCTTGTTTTTCTGTTCATTTTTTTTACCTCTGAATCATTCTTCTTTTGTGAAGCCAAAAGGCAAAGCATCCGCTTTGCCTTTTCAGCTTTTTCTGTTAATGGTTGGGGCCAAACGGGATGATCGGCAGTTCAATCGGCCCCGGTTTCGGTGTCGGCTGCGGGTTGCTTGCGGCAATGACGTCTTCGCCCTCAATCGCGATAATTTCCAGTTCAACTGATACGTATTTTTCCATCCTCTTCATCTCCATTCTGACGCATTCTGCATGTGTTCTTTCTGTGAGCATCTGATGCAGATCAACGTATTACAACGAATAGATTACCATTTTTATGCCATTGTTGCATCTAAATTATTGCTGAATCTGGGGATTTTCATGTTTCCGAGCCTGGCAGAGCAGGCATCTCCGGAGAAAATTTTCAATGTTACGTTTCTGATGAATCACTCCGTTTTCAGACATCAAGACGCAGCTGCCTTGCCTGCCAGGTCTGCTGCTTCATATCCACAATGACATCATCCGGACTGACCTGTCCGATCATCAGCGGGCTGAGCGGGTCATGCCGTTTCTGATTGGCAAGAACCAGCTGCCGGTCATAATTGGCATAGCAGTATCGGCAGAAATGCGAACATGTATTATAGGCACCGATGTCGCTGCCCAGCAGGCATCGGCAGCCTGCCCTTGCTTCATTCACCTTCACTTCCAGATCCATGCCCCATGCCCTTTCCAGCACTTCTTTCGTCATGCAGCCGGAAGTATCAATGCCGTATTTCTGAAGGTCATCGCCTTCATGGCAGGCATATACCTTCATGCCATGTCTCTCCGCAGCAGCCGCAAACCTTTCACCGATGAGATGTCTTTGTTCAGCCGTCACTACTTTGACCTGAGGGAAGTTGCGTTTTGTCTTTTCATACAGGTCGATAAAGCTGATGACGACCTGCTGCGTACAGCCTTCCAGATATGTGCACATCGTTTCAAAAGCCCGGAAATGATAGCTGAGAGTATAGCGTTCATCAATGAAGATGGGATCATACCGCCAGCCGACGGCCTGGCTGCCAAGGGCTTTCGACAGAGCGCGGAAAGAATCCATCACCTGCCATTTATCCGGCACATTGGGTTCAATATCTTTTCCGTATGGGGTAATGGTTACAAACCAGAACTGTCTGAAATCCGCAAGCTCATCAATCCTGGCCAACAGAGGCGCCGGGTTTTTCGTGCAGAAAACAAGCCCATCCACAACCGATGGATCCAGCGAATATTTCAGGACCTTCCTGGGATCATATGGATTGCGGGCCATGACATATCCTTCTTTGACGCGGTTTAAAAACCACTCTGAGAAAAAGGCAGGAATGTCGGTCCGGCTTCCGCAGTTGATAATCATGGCCGTACCTCCTCAGCAATTGTAGCGGATCATGCAGGAATTGTCCTGTCAAAAGCCCTGTCAGATTGAAGGGCATGGGAAAAACAGCATTCTCAAAAAAGCCTGGCCTTTCTTCAAGGATAACGAGCGGATTCCAAAAAAAGGTGAATCCCGTTTGAGGATTCACCTGTCTTACTTCTTTTCTGCCATTGCCTTTTTCAGCAGGTACACAGCCGTCAGGGCGCCGGCTCCTTCCCCGGCCACCAGGGCAAAGGCAAGCCCGGTTTCACCGAACAGCCGGTCAAGG
Organism: Solobacterium sp.; assembly: GCA_017536845.1. The sequence continues at coordinate 3,749 of JAFWCP010000475.1, forward strand.
ATGAACATGAAAGGAATATAGAACACCAGTTCCCGGATCACCGCATGCAGCATGGTCCGCTTCCCGTCGTCGATGGCCTGCATCGAGAAGGAAGAGGAATAGTTGATAAACTGCAACGGGGAAGCCAGACACCGGATGCGCAGGAACAGCGCCGCATAGGACAATGTGACAAGGGCGGTATCCTGTGCCTTGGTGCTCAGGAAAATGCCTGTTAACGGCGTCGCGCAAAGCTCAAACAGCAGGATGGAAACAAACGATACCGTCAGCCCCCACAGCCGGGCCGTGGAAACCGTCCTGCGCATCCGTTCCCGGTTGCCGCTGGCATAATTGTATGCCACAATCGGCAGCATCCCCTGGCATAAGCCGACATTGACCGCATTCGGCACACGTTCCACCTTCATGACAATGCCCATACCGGCTAAGACCAGGTCATTGTGTCCTGCCGCCAGCATGTTGACGCAGATGTTGGCAACATCAAACAGCCCGGTCAGGATGGCGGAAGGGACGCCGACGACAAAGATGCTGCGCCGGCTGCCGCTGTTGATGCTTAAGGCATCTTTCACCTTCCATGATAAGGATGTCCCATGAAAGGCGTACAGAAGGTAGGCACAGGCAAGGATGTTGGATAACAGGGTGGCCAGGGCAGCGCCGATGACCTCATTGCCGGGAGGAAGCAGGACAAACATGAACAGCGGGTCCAGCACCATGTTCAGGATGCCGCCGCCGCTTAAGCCAAGCGATGCCTTGCCGGCATTTCCGGTATTGCGCAGGATATGGGCCAGCGTCAATGACAGTATGGTCGGTACCGCGCCGGCCACGATCACCAGCAGTGTATACTGGCGGGCAAAGCCAAGCGTCGCTTCGGAAGCGCCGAGAAACAGCAGGACCGGGTTGAGGAAGAGGCCAATGAACAGGGCATAGACAGCCCCGATGGCCACCGTCCCCCAGAAGGAAAAGGAACTGACCTTCCTTGTTTCCTGCTCGCGGCCGGCCCCCATCAGGCGGGCAATCAGAGAACCGCCGCCGACGCCGAAAAGGTTGGAAAAGGCAACGCTCATCATCGTGAGGGTCAGGGTCAGGGTGGTTGCCGCCATCATATAGGAATTGCCGGTACGGCCGATGAAAAAGGCATCCACCATGTTATAGACAAGATTGATGATCTGACTGATGATTGTCGGTACGGCCATGGTGGCCAGGGCCTTTGCCACCGGCATGGTTTCAAACAGTTCTTTTTTATTCTGTGCCTGCATATGCTTTCCCCCTAAGAGCACCTGCCATTATACGCCTCCCCGGCCTGGGCAGAGTAAAAAAGATGTCGGCAGTACGCCGGCATCTTCATTGTTCACTCAAGTTTCAGGGTGCGTGCCCACTGGCCGTTGGCCGTAAACCATGCCGTCTTTTCGGCAAGGGTCTTGCCCCGCAGCTTCGCCAGCACATCGGTCAGCGACTTTGCTTCTTCCGGTGTGAATTCCGCTGTTTCCAGGCCTTCAAAGCTGCCGTCAAGCGGCACCATGTAGCCGACAACATGCACGGCGGCATTTTCATCATTGCCGTAGCTCATTGCTTCCACAATGGTTTCATGGACACCGTCGGCATAGAAATACAGCATCATGTTGGAACCCATGAACGAACCATAGCAGACAATTGCCCAGGAAGTCCGGTCAAACTCGGCGCTGCTGATCGCAAAATCAGCATCTTCCTGATAGGTTGCGGTAATGTCCATATGGACGTTGAGGTCATCGTCAACCCTGATTGCCGCAAAGGCATTGGCCGCGGCATCTGTCCAGTCCTTGCCGCAGGCTTCGCCTTCGGATTCGATGACCTTGACCATGCCTTCATATTCACCGTTATAGCGGGCTTTCATGGTTTCCGCCAGATGGGCATCCTTATCGGCCGGCTTTTCGCCTTTTTTCAGGACATAGCTGAGCTCGACATCACCGGTCAGGGAGAGCACGATTTCATCATCCGATACCGTCCCCTGGTAATAGCCGAAACGGGAAGCGACCATCAGTCCTTCTGTGGTCATTTCATAATAGCCGTTGATCGGCAGGTAGGGATCGCTCAGGTACAGGCTGCAGGTACCGTCTTCCAGGAATTCAATGCCTTCACCTTCACCCTCCCGGCTTTCGCCGCCTTCATTGACCATGACAACGTCATACCAGCCATGGTCAAAGGCCACCGGTTCCGGTTCCTCGACGGCCGGCGTGACATCCAGTTCGGCCGGATGGCCGGGATATTCGGTGCCGCGCTTCTGATAGAAGAACCAGATATCCTGAATATTCAGTGACAGTGTCCCGTCTTTCAAAGTTGCTGTCCAGACCTGGTCGTTAATGTGGAAGGTCACTTCTTCCCCGTTCAGGGTATACTGTGCTTCCACCGTATCTCCCTGCATGTAGAACACCGCCCGCTCGTTGGCGCCCAGTTCGATCCACTCGCCGGTGGGGTCAAACTGATTGTCCTGATAGAAGATTTCCTGCGCCTCATACATGCCGTAGGCAGGATTTTCATCCGCCGGGGCAGGCTGGGCACAGGAGGCCAGAAGGACAGCCGCCGCAAGCGGGATAAACTTGTAATTCATTTCTGTGGTTCCTCCTTAAAAGCTGCCGCTCTTGCCGCCATGGACATCATCGCCCGTACCGTGGACGGTTGAACCGGTATGCTTTTCATTTTCCTCAATCCGGCGGGTTTCGACATTCACCAGGTCATCGCGTCTGTCCGTGACGACGAAGGAGCCCGGCAGGACATAGCTGTCGGCCTTCTGCTGGCTGCGGACGGTCCTGAGTTCCGACTTCATCGAGCCGGTGCCGATCTGGCCGCCGACCAGGCCGATCAGTACTGCCAAGGGCAGCCAGAGCTTTGACTTCTTCTTGCCGGGCAGGCTGCCGACATCATACGGGGCACCTTCCCTTGCCTTGGTGATAAAGGCATCGCAGAGATCGGCATACGTATCAATGGCGCCGCTGTAATTGCCGGACCGCAGGTCCGGAACCATCTGCTGCTCAATATATCCCAGGCCGGCATCGGTAAAGGCCGCAATGCCATAGCCATGGGTGGAATAGGCATACTTCCGGTCACCGACGGAAACCAGGAACAGGATGCCGTCCTTGCTGGAAGAAAGGCCGTATTCGCCCAGCCGGAAATACGCATCCGCATAGGTCTGCGGATCGGTATTGTCCAGGGATTCGACGATGACCGCCGCAATATCCACATTCTGACGGGCGGAAATCTCATCCAGCTTTTTCTGCAGGATGTCTTCCTGCTCGTCACTTAACATGTCGGCCTTGTCATCCAGGCGCCGGCCGCTGACCACGATCTCAGCATCGGCCAGGAACAGTTCCGCCGACTGCAGGAACTCCTTCATGCAGGAGAAGAAGGATTTGTTCTGGGCAACCAGGCCGAACAGTTCATCCGCCTTGACCGGGGTGAAGGACTCTTCATACCTGCCGAAGCCCTTGCCGGTGTAGGACCCGGAGGTGACGGCAATGATGATGCCGTCTTCACCGGGTGCATTTTCGCTGAAGGTTGTCACCGCCAGGTCATCCGGGCTCAGTTCGGTTTCATAGTTGACGACAAACATTGCCGCCCCGCCCGTACGGTCATAGATGGCCTGGGCTGACTGGTTGAGTTCCTGTACCTGTTCTTCCGTCAGGATGCCGATTGTATCAATAATGAAGGTATTGCCGCTTTCTTCCGCTTTTGCCGGGGTGAAGCCGAGCAGGAGAACAAGCATGAATATCAATGTCATCAGTTTCTTCATTTTCTTTTCCTCCTAAAGCAGAAAGAACAGGCAGGCTGCTGCCGCAGCGCCGATCAGGAGGGTCCTGACCGCCAGTTCACGATAGTAGACAGCCTTGTCTTCCGGCAGGTTGCCGACGAACTTGCCGGTCTGGCCGTTCATGGCAAACGTATACTTTGTATTGTTCCAGGTCGTGACCATCAGCCATACCGGATAGAGGACGTATTTCTCCGTGGTATTCTGCATGCGGATGCAGGACTGCTTTTCCTGTTTGGAATCGTATTCCTTCAGGCTTTCCCTCAGCATGCCGGAAGCACTTTCCTTCAGACGCTCAACAGCCCGGGCCCGGCAGTCTTCCACGCCGACGTCATACCGGTCGGCGAAATACCCGGCCAGATACGACGGCTGGAAAGGCACGGCCTTGCCGATATCAAAAGGCTCCACCGATTCCATCATCTCATCGTCCGCCTTGGTGGAAGCATCGACGGGAATATTGCGGAAGGACATCGTGCCGGTACGGCTGACGTCAAACGTCTTCTTTTCTTCCGTCTTGATTCCGTTGTTTTCAATGATGCGGGTGGTTTCCGCTTCGTAACGGGCCTGCGCCTCAACATCCGCGTCATAGAGCCAGAACGGAACATAGACGCCTTTGATCTCATCTATGTGGTTTTCTGACGTAAACACCTTGGGCAGCAGTTTCTTGCCTTTCAGGTGTTTCCGGAACGCTTCCTTTGCCTGTTCCTTGTCCAGCTGGAACGGAATCACCAGATCCGGCTTTAAGGAACCTGATACATTGTCGTTCATGACAATCTGGTTGCCGCAGTACGGGCAGGAAGAAGCCGCTGTCGTCTTGTCGGTCAGGATGATGCCGCCGCAGGAACGGCAGACATATTCCGCCATGCCGGAGAGTTCATCCGGATTCCATTCCTGGGTCTGCCCCGCCGACCAGGCAATCTGGTCATGCATTTCCTCATCCAGGGAAGAGCCGGTTTCACCGGTGGTGGAAACCGTCAGATCCTCAGTGGCAAAGGAGCTCCCGCAGTAATCACATTTCATCTTCTGCGTTTCACTGTCGAAATGCAGAGGTCCGCCGCAGGCCGGACACTTGTACTCGCTTAATGTTGCCATATTTCTATTCCTCCAATTGCGTGCCGCATTCCATGCAGAAGCGGCCGGTATTTTCTTTGCCGCAGACCGGGCAGATCCGGACGGCATCAGGGCGCCGGAACAGGCTGCCGGCTGCCGCGCCGCCGACATTTGTCACCATGTCAACGCCGACAAAACCGTTCATGGCGCCGCCGGGATTATTGGCCGCATCCTTGATGCCCTGGGCCACTGCGGATGTAAGCGTCGCGTTGGCAAGAGCGCCGTTGGTGTATGCAGCATCCTTCTGCATCTGCTTCAGCATCTTTTCGTCTTCTTCATCCGCCTTGATGCTGGAAACGCCGAACGATACGATTTCAAGACCTCTGAGGTTTCTCCACTTTGCAGAAAGCACATCGTTGAGGACGTCTGCCATTTCCTGGGTGTGGCCGATGACGGACGAATAACGGATGCCCTGTTCGCTCAGCCTTGCAAAGGTCGGCTGCAGCGCTGTTAAGAGTTCTGTTCTTAACTGGTCGGAGATCTGTGATACCTTGTATTCATTGGCAAAGTTGCCGCAGACGTTCGTGTAGAACAGGACAGGGTCGGCAACCTTGAGGGAGTATTCACCGAAGCACTTGACGTTGATGTCAATGTCGATGCCTGCCCTCTGGTCAACAACTCTGAAAGGTACCGGTGACGGTGTGCCGTACTTGTTGCCTACGAGCTCCTTCGTGTTGAAGAAGTACACTCTCTGGTCGCTGGCCGGCTGGCCGCCGTAGGTGAAACGCTTGCCGATTTCCGCAAAGACGTCCTTGATCGACTGGCCCAGGGAGCCTGTTAACAGAGACGGCGCTGTCTTGTTGTCATACTTGTATTCGCCCGGTTCGGCGCAGATGTCAACGACCTGGCCGTTTTCGACGATAAGCATGCACTGACCGTCCGCAACCGCGATCATTGAACCGTCGGTGATGACATTGTCATTGCCTCTGTTGGAAGAGAAGCCCTGTACTTTTTTCTTTGCCTTGACGGCGATGGTATCAGCGGGAATCGCTTCATAATAGAAATATTCCTTCCACTGATCACGCATGGTGGATCCGGCGGCACTGATGACTGCCTGAATGAGTCCCATATTTTCCTCCTTTCGTTTTATTATGATTTTAATCAGTAATGATTATACCCGTTTTCAGATTTTTCTCACCACCCGTGTGGGGAGTTTTCAAATACCTTTTAAGAAAGATATAATAAATCCGACAGAGGAGGACCTGGCTTATGGCGAAAAAACAGTTAACCATCTTACATTCCAACGACATGCACGGTGATTTCCTGGCGAAGGAAATCGACGGGAAGCAGCACGGCGGCATTGCCCGTCTGTCCGGCTATGTCAGAAAAGTCCGGGCCGAAGAGAAAAACGTCATCTATGCCATGGCCGACGACATGTTCCGGGGTTCCATCATCGATGAAGAATATCTCGGCCTTTCCACCATCAACCTCGTCAACCTGCTGGGCGTTGATGTTGCGACATTGGGCAATCATGAAGTGGACTACGGCCTTTCTCACCTGCTGTTCTTAGAGAAGTGCGCCCGTTTCCCGATCATCAATGCCAACATGTTTGTAACCCTCAACCGGACACGGCTGTTTACGCCCTGCCTCAACATTGACATTGACGGCATGCGGATCCTGTTCATCGGCATCCTGACCGAGGAAGTGCTGGCCTCCACCCGCAGTGAGCGGATCATCGGCACCTTTATTGATATTGAACAGGCTGCCCGGGAAGTCAATGTCATCTGCGACAACTACCGCACCCGGAACACCGACCTGACGATCCTGCTGACCCATATCGGCATTGAAGAAGACCGCAGGCTTGCCGCCCTGCTTTCCAAAGACGCCGGCGTCGACATCATCATCGGCGGCCACAGCCACACCTTCATGGATGCCCCGGAAGTGGTCAACGGCATTCCCATTGTCCAGGCCGGCACCGGCACGGGCCTGATTGGCCGCTTTGACCTGGAATATGATACCTGGTTTCACAGGCTGACGAAGATGGAATGGCGGGCCGTTTCCCTCAGCGAAGATGTCTGCAGTGAAGATGAAACGATGAAGCTCATGCTGATGTCGTTCAAGAACGAAACCGATGAGAAATACCTGCGCATCATCACCCACCTGAACCGGAAGCTCACCCATCTGACAAGGACTGAAGAAACCGAGCTTGGCAACCTGTATGCCGACATCCTGCAGGATGAATCCTCTTTTGACATCACCTTCATGGGCACCGGCTCCATCCGCAAAAAGGAATTCGGCCCCCTGATCACCAGGCAGGAGTTGATTGAAAACACGCCGTTTGACGATTCCCTGCACATGCTGAAAGTGACGGGGGCACAGTTGAAGAAGATGCTTCTGTATATCTTCCGGGATGAAGCCTGGGAGGGACATACCGAGTTCTACAACTTCTCCCGCGGCTGTCATTTTGTCTACCGGAAATCCACCCACACCCTGGAAACGTGTGAATTCCGGGGGAAGCCGGTAGAGGATGACCAGGAGATCCTGATCGCGATGCTGAAATACCACTTTGAAAACTTCGACGAGTTCTTCGGCATCTCCCGCTCCCTGGTGGAACAGAACATGAAGGCAAGGACCATTGCCATCTCCGTCAACAACATCTACGAGGAATACTTTGCCACCCATCCCAACCTTGATTCCCATGTCGAAGAAAGGATCGTCATCCTGGACTAACCTGCATTGTGACGAAAAGGACCAGCCTGCCGCTGGTCCTTTTGACTGTTTCCAGACCGTGAAAATCACTGTTCCGCATGGGGAAGAAAAGACGGCCGCAGTTTACTGTCTGTTCCCCGCCGCACATCCTCCAGGCATGGTCAGACGCTTCTTTTGCCGGCCGTTCCCGGTAGATCAGATAGTATTCCGGCATGCCGATGTCCTGCACCATGAAGACAATGGTCCGGTTCCCGTCTGCACTGGGTGAAGCAATCTTCCGCACGTTCTCAGGGCCCTGTGCCCCTTCCTGGAAGAGGTAATGTTCTTCAACAAGATACGGTTTCAGATTCTTCAGGTCGTAGTCATAATCAAACGGGTCGGGAACATTCTCATAGACGTACAGCCGCATTGCCTTCTCATTCATGACATCCTGGGAATAGAAAGCAGACAGCTGTTCCCCCTGCAGCAGGGCGCCGGGGAGCCTGTCGCTGCCGGTTCTGGGTTCCTCTCCTTTTTCCTGATAAGCCATGGTGTACTGGGCCGCATCGGCATTGACATCCATCCGGGTATCTGTTTCCGCAAGCACATTGCCGTTCAGTGTCCAGCGATAATGCGCCTGGTAACAGATGGCCTGCAGTTCCCAGATATTCTCTTCCGGCAGTTCCAGGATGGCTTGGCTCTGCGGCATTCTGATTTCAAATTTCTGCTCGTGAATGACGGTTTCCCTGTCGCCCTGGATCCTGACAACCTGCAGAACGTTGCCGGCATTGGCCATCAGATGGGAAAGGAGTGACAGCCATTCGATTTTCGTAAAGTCAGACACCTCAGAAACACTTGCAGATATGATTCGCGGAACCGCTTTGAACCACACGGCAGAAAGATACGGGATAGCCCTGCAGCACTGCAGAACAGGATCAGTGAGACCGCGAACTGTTATCATATGACACTGTTGAGCCAGACCCAGGCTGCCCTGCCGCAGTATCATCTATAGTTCTGCCGGCTGTCATCCCTCATATCATTCCGGCAGCGGCTGTGATTATCTCAGCATCCCGATCCCGAATAACAGCATACCGAATCTGCCGGCCGCCTTTTTCACCTGCCTGCCGATTTCAGCAAGGGCTGGCAGAACAGAACTCTGACCGGCAGACGAGCCGCTGCCTGAGCTCTTTTCCAGTTCATCAATCTTTTTCTTAAGCAGTTCCACTGTATCTTCCAGTTCCTTCTTTTCTTCTGCACGTGCTTTTCTCTCATCTGCCAGTGCTTTATCCATGGCAGACAATTCTTTATCCTTGGCAGACAACTCCTTATCCTTATTGGCCAGCGTTGTTTCCATCTCCAGCTTTTCACTCACAACTTCAAAATACTTGCTTATGCAATTCTCTCTGGTTATCATAAAGTCACTTCCTTTCTCGTTAGCTCTGTCCTGCCGGTATCCCGGAAATCTGCTGTCCAGATAATTCAGCAGGAAGTATCCTTCCGTCCTGCCGATTTCATTCCCTTCCTCAGCCATCTCCTCGATGTACTCCCCCACAATCTCGAAATCTTCGTAGGTTGCATCCTTGGTAAAGATCCTCAGCAGGGCATTTTCCTTTCCCTTCAGTTCCCCGTAAGTCACGATATAAACGGGATCCGCACTGTAGTTACTGACAGAATAAACACCATCTGTCAGCTTTTCAAGTTCAATTTTTCCCTGAACTGCGAAATAATCCAGCAGGCTTTCTGATATGTCCGGCACGGCGTATACCGTTGCCATCCTGACGGCGTCCGGGTCTTCCTTGCTCAATGAGGAAGAAAGCATCTCCTTGTAATACACTCCTTTGGCCAGCACAGGCCTTGAAAGATCTTCCCAGAAGGATTTGAACTCGATCACGGAATACGGTGAATACCGGCTCAGGATCCCGAATACCGAATTGTCGTTCTGTATCTTTTCCGGCAGCCGGATATAGGCATCCGCACGGAACATGTTATGTTCCAACGTCACTTCCGTTTTCAGGCTGCAGCTGACGCCTGTAACCTCCGCCAGAAGCAGAAGCGCTGAGATGAAAGCCGGATGATGCTCGAGGCCGTACTTCTTCGGCCATCCTGACATCTTCAGCAGTTCCTGCTTCGTGTTTTTCCCATGGCTCTCGACAGCCAGTCTGTCAACGACGGGAGACTTTTTCATCGCCGCTGCCTTATTTGTTTTCGAATCCTTCTTCGCATTTTCCGTTTCTGATGCGATGACCTTTGTCTTTAAAGTTTCTTCTCTCATTTCTTTCCTCCTCCTCTTCCGGCGTGTGGGATTCCCGCAGAATCCGGAATCCTCCATTATCTATATAGTCAGAAGGATTTCAGATGACGCAAAAATCTTTCCGGATCATTCACGTTTCCTGGAAAGCTGCAGGCAGATCCCCGGCCCGCAAGACGCACTGATCCTCTCGGCAGGGCCGTAAGCTGCATGCCTCCACTATCTATATAGTCAGAAAGATGACAGATGACCGAAAAAAAAGAAAAAAGTCACCAGCAGAATCATCAGCTGGGACAGCAAAGTCCTTTTTCAAACCCGGAACAACTGCATCATCCATGATACTGATGTCCGTTTACCTGGCCGACTGAAATACATATCCGTTCCGATATACGATATATGCAACGGCAGCAATCCTGTCTGCCGTTCTGACCCGGACTCTTACAGACTCAGCCGCATCCTCTGCGCCGGTACGAGGAGGCTGTCTCCGCCCGGTGCATGCAAAATCCTGCCCTGATCCTCATTTTCGTGAATCCGCCGGTTCCGGCTGACATGCTTTTGCATGTCCATGATCCGGATTGTCTGTGTTAAAATACTCAGTACGAGGAGGCACAATCATGAGGAAGATTTCATTCGAACTGGTTAAGGGCATCTTTTCCCAACGCCATTATTACACGGATGGCTATGAAATGTACTGGTATCAGAAAGCCTGGAGCATCCTGGAACACCAGGGATACACTTCCTATGAGAGAGAAGACACCGCCGCGTATTATCTGGTCTGGCTGAGGGCAGCTGCTCTTGTCCGGGTGCTGGAGGACTTTACCGCCCTCAAAACGGGCGATATGAATGATGAATATTACTATGAACTGATCAGATTCGAGGTTCCGCCTTTTGTGCTGGGCCAGGCAGTCAAAGCATTTATCCGTCACGATGATGATCTTTTCTTTGAAGATGAAGAAGAAGGGTGCAGATATCTTCTTGAAAAGCTTTCCCGTGAGGTGTTTGCGGCCATAGGCAAAGAAATGACGGTCAGACAGGTTTATGGCTGGATGTATGCTTTGGGCGGTGACGGCCTGCTCCTACCGGAAGAAGACGACATGTATCATGAAGAGGAAGAAGAAGATTTCGAACCTCGTCTCAGCATCAGCTGTTATGAGGAATATGAAAAAGCTGTCGAAGAGGCATTGCCGTTTATTACAAAACCGGTGTGGATCGCTGATCTTTTCGAAGCCATGCCGGCTTTTGCGTTTCTTGACGGTCTGATGCAGTAAACCCAGGAACATTCCATATCACAAAACAGCCCCCTGTTCAGAACAGGGGGTTGATGTATCCGTTGGAGATGACGAAGATTGCCAGTTCCGCTGCCGACGAGCAGCCGGTTTTGGCAAGCATGTTGCCGACATGGTATTTGACCGTATCAGGCTGGATAAACAGTTCTTTCGCGATTTCCGCCCGGCTTTTGTATTCGCATAACAGCCGCAGGATTTCCATTTCCCTTGCCGTCAGCGGTGCACTGCCTTTGGGCATCGGGATTGTCTTGGGTTCGGGAAACCATGTTTCCCCCTGCATGACCCGCTCAGCCACTTCCATGAAAAACGACATGGACCTGGATTTGTATACAAACGCATCCGCCCCTGCCTGTTTTGCCCGAGGCGCGTAGGTGATTTCATCAAACCCAGACATGACGATGACCTTGACCTTCGGCAATTCCTGCTTGATCTGTTCCGTTGCCGCCAGGCCCGAAGCCCCGGCATCGGTGCAGACATCCATAAAGACAAGGTCCGGCATCCTCTCACGGCATAAGGGCAGCGCAAACGAGGCATTGGATGACTCGGCTATGACTTCATACCTGCCGGTTTCTTCCAGGGTAAGCCGGAAGCTGTCCCGGACGGATGCATGGTCATCAATGATGATGGTTCGGATCATGTCTGTTCCTCCTGAAATGTGATCTTCAATACAAAGGGATCTGTGCTGCATACTTCCAGCGTGCCGCCGCGGGCTTCAATCCGCCGCCGCATGGCCCGAAGACCGCCGCCTTCATGACAGTCCGGGCTGCCGGTGCCGTTGTCCTTGATCACGGCCGTAAAGGCATGGTCAATCATCCCGGCATCGACGGTTATCTGTGTCGCGTAGGCATGGCGGACCGAATTGGTAATGGCTTCCCGGACCGCCTGCACCAGCACATCCGCATCCGCTTCGTCCTCTGGCAAGGAGCCGTTATAGGCCACGCGGATGCCGAGCCTGCCCATGGTTGCCTTCAGCGACTGCAGCTCGGCTTCTGCATCCATTTTACCATCAATCTCAGTGATGTCCTTCATCAAATCCCGGCAGGAGCGGACCAGCACATCCACATCTGTCTTTCCTTCATAACGCAGGCTCTGCAGAAGGAGGGAAAGCCTGGAGCCAAACAGGTCATGGGTCCTCCCCCTGACCTCCAGCATGGCTTCCTGCCGGCTCTGCTCGACAGCAGTTTCCAGCGCTTCCCGCAGCGCTTCCCGGCTGCGTTCGAGATTTTCCCTTGTCCGGATCAGGGCACGGTTGGCCTTCACCTTCTCCGTGACATCGGAAGCGGTCAGTTCATAGTATTTCCTGCGGCCGATGGTGATTTCATGACGGGAGAACAGCCAGATCCTGCCGTCCGAGGCAGTCAGGATCGGTTCCGGACTGTTCTTCCCTTCCCTGACCAGGCAGTCATAAAACAGGTTGGCATTGCGGAAAGATGTATGAAAGATGTCTTCCATCAGTTCATACATCTTTCTATTGATCAGCCGCCTGGAGCCGTCCAGGTCATAGAACAGAAGGCCGCTGTTCAGGGAGTTCATGGCATCTTTCACGGAGACCCGGCTGAGCTCATCCAGAGCATTGCGGCGGTACTGTATGCCATAGATATGCCGGCGTACGGCCAGCAGGCCATACAGCAGGAAAGTCCTGGCCACACCGAATCTGCCTTCCGGCATGGCACATAAAAGCACAAGGCCTGATACCGTCAGCAGCCGCCCGTCGGTTTTCGGTGCGGAGAACACCGTCAGCACGAGCGTGAAGAGAAAGCAGTAACGGCCGTATACATCCGTCAATGCCACCGGGTACCCCGTATTGGCGAACCAGGCAGTCTGCCACACAAGGTACATGCTGTTGAAGCAGATGACGAAATACCCCGCTTCCCGCAATGTGGTCATGATTTTTTCTTTCGGCATGCGCCGGGATTCCAGGACAACGGCATCCGTCTGCAGCAGGCATACAATCAGCCCGCTCAGCATTGCCGCCGCCATCACATAAGGGCTGTAGAGATTGAATTCAGACATGGTCAGCACCTCCAAACGTCACCCAGAGGCCGCCGACATCTTCGGTATTGTGGTATTCAATGGCCCCTTCATTGCGCCGGATCTCCTGGATCAGGCTGTGGCTTTCCTGCATCGGGGTCAGAGGCTGGTCCAGCATCATCTTCAGCCTGATCCTGCCGTCCTCCTGATGCAGGCGGGCATAGACAACCTTTGCCGAAGCCTTCAAAGTCCAGGAGAGCACTTCGAAAAACACACTGTAAAACAGGATGGCATGGACGATGGTAATCTGCGGCACATTCAGACAGATCGCATACACCTTCACGCCGGCCAGGCTGATGATCTCTCCCAGCTCATCAAAATACACGATCAGCTCATCCGATTTCATGGTCCGGGAAGACTTGCTTAAGAAGAACAGGCTGGCATGGCGTTTGATGCGGCAGACAAGCAGGGCAATCATTGTCCGCTTTTCAAAACTGTCCTCTTCCTTAAGTTCCCCGACAAGGACGCTCACCCTTTCCAGCATGCCGCTGATTTCCTTTTCCAGCATGTCAAACAGCGAACTGCGGTAATTGAGATATTCCTTCTCATAGCTGACCGCCCTTTCCTTTTCCAGGATGTCATTGGCAAAACGCAGCTTCCTGACGGTTTCCGCCGTCTCGTCATACACCTTCTGCAGGCTGCCGATATCTTCTTCATACACCATGACGCCGCCCGGGATCCGGTCGGCATACAGCATTCTTTCATTGTTTTGCAGCCTCTGCTCCCCAGCCATCAGTCGGTCTCTGATCTCTTCCGAAAGCGGTTCTGCCAGTTCCGAGGCAAACACTTCCCTGCCTTTCTTATCCATGATCTGCATGGCCAGCGTCGAGGCATGGAAGAAGTCCTCATACCTTGTATTGACCGGCAGCAGGCGGTTGATCAGGAACAATTGCATCAGACCTATGACTGAAATCACTGTTACCAGGGTAAAATCGGTTCTCTGAAACGGCGGCAGACTGACAGCATACATCACCGCAAACACCATGTAGGCAATCATCACCGCCGCAATCGGAAGCAGCCGCCAGCTGTCAGCAGTCCTCATCGTCTTGCGCACCAGCCTTGCCACCGCGAAAAACATCTGGATGAACAGCAGTCCCATCACAACGTAAAACAGCGGCCCGTACACAAATCTGTTTTCCGCCATTTCATAGCCCAGGAACCTGAACATCAGCTGGTGCAGGTCATTGGTCATGACCATGAGGATGATCCCGGCATCCATGCCGCCAAGGATCTTCAGCCGTTTTTTGACATTGCCGTCTTTCTCATCGCGCAGGAAATACATGGAAAGCCAGGTGAAAAAGAACACCAGCAGCAGTTCGCAGAGATAATAGGAATACCAGAGATAGCGTGAGGCAGCGATGCCGAGACGTACTTCCCATTTGATCACACGGACCGTCAGCCAGGCTTCCAGAGAAAACCAGAACCCGAGGAAACCGGCCCGGATGGGCGTATAGACAAGGTGGTCAAGGATATGCCGCAGCCACCAGACCAGATACAGCATCAGAATGACAACCAGCATTGTGGATTTGAGATTCGGACTGTTTTTATAGGGAATCACATGGGCATACATATGGTCAAGACGGCGGTACTCTTCCGGGCTGAGCCGGGCATAGGGATCCCGCAATGCCCCTTCCACCAGCGGTTCATCACAGCTGCGCAGGTTTTGGAACACGGGATGCAGGGAAACCGGTTCCTTTGACGCCAGGCCGAAAAGGACGGTCGGCGTTCCTTCAACGGGATAGATGACAGTAAGATCACGCCCCTGCTTCTTCAGTTCAACGACCTGGTCATCCGTGATGATCAGCACCGGCCGTTTCAGGTCATGCCGGATCCGTTTCTGGCTGACCAGTTCATCCAGATAAGAAAACACTTTCTGAAGATCGGGCACAGCACAGCAGGCATGGAATTCCTCCCATGTGCTGCTGATGCCGACGGGGCAGTCGCTGGCAAGCAGGTCATTCCAGCCCTTGATTTTATCCGCATATTCGCCTTCCGCCGCAATCACCAGCATGCTCTGATACAGCGGTTCAAATACGATATCTTCATATCCGGCCATCTCCCGGAACTTCACTTCATCAGTCAGGACTACCCGGCCCCTGCGCAGGCTGGCAAGGATGTTTTCCTTGCAGACATTGATGGAAATGCCGTTGTCACGGAAGTCATCGATGATGGTATCGGTAAGGGCTTCATAACTCATGACATCCTCACGCAGTGAAAAGCAGCCACTGAGCACAGCAACTGTCAGAAGCATGAAAAGCAATTTCCATATCCTTGCAATTTTCACATCATTCCCCCGCAAATCAATGATAACATATTTGATATAAAGAGGACCCTGCCCGCGCGGGCAGTCTTAACGGTCTGCAACTGCACATAGGAAGGAAGCCATGTTATGAAGAAAACCATTCTGTTTCTTTCACTGTTCCTGATGACAGCCTGCTCCGAAGCACCGGCCGTCAGTTCACAGGTATCCGTCGCCGAACCTGCCGCCCTTGCCGAAACATACGAGCTCACCCTGCTGCGCAACAACATCTCGGTCAACGGCTGCAGCCTCGGTGCTGCCCGTATTGCCCCGGCTGACCATCTGAGCTATGCCCAGGCGGTGGCCTTTGCGGAAGATGCCATGGTCTATTATCCCTGGATCAGGGATATTGACGAAGACCACTTCGTCAACGCCGGCAATGAACAGCTTTATGTCATCGTCACCGGTTCCCCTGAAGCCACAGTCACCATTGACGACAAAGCCTTTAACGGCGAACCGCTGTTAGCTGCCCTGGACGCACAGACGGATATCGAAGTCACTGCCGGGGATGAGACGTTCAGCTACAGCCTGTACTACAACACCGATACCGGCTTTATCGAGGTGCTGGGCGATGATATCATCTACGACTTCACCCTGTCCGACGACGAGCCGTATTCCTATGAGAGCGAAGCCGACATTGATGAGCTGATTGCCCGGGTGGAAGCCATCGGCAAGGCCATTGACGAAGGGATGACGCTGGATCTTGCCGGCTATGAAAGCCAGACGGACGGCACCCTGCTGCATCTGTACACCCTTGGTTCATGGCAGGATGAGACATATATTGTTGAGCACTGGTACGCGGTCAACGAAGACCGTACGGTGTTCTATGAAACCGAATCCCCCGAGCAGGGGTGGACGGAAATCACCGACCTGAAAGGAGAATAAGCATGAATATCGTATTTGAAAGACTTCCGGAAACCCTGGAAGAGCTGAAAGCCTGCCCCTACGGTCAGCTGGAAAAGCCGGAATACACGGCCGCTCTGTATATTGCGGCAATGTGCGTCTATCCCAAAGACAAAGAAGCCGCCCATGACATGGTCCGTTACCTCAACGGGCCCAACGGCCTTTCTGAATTTGAAAAACAGTTTATTGCCGACCGCATGCGGGACGGTGATTATGTGCCCCGGTCCTTTTTCAAGGGTACCTCCCCGGAAAACAATTACACGCCTTCACAGCCCTATACGGTGGCAGTGGAAACCACGCCATACAGCTATCAGAATGAAGGGTATGCCCGTCTTTGGCTGAAGTCTTCCGGCGCTGACAATCCCCGCCAGATTGACCTCAGGCTCAAGCCCTCAGCAAACCAGTGGTTCATCAGCCAGGCGATGCTTCTTGGCCAGATCAGAACGCCCAAAGAGCAGGATCCCTGGGCTTAGGTGTTTCATCATGAAAAAAAGAAGAATCATGAAGCGGACCGCTTCCGGCATCCTGGCCGCCCTGGTAGCAGGCGGATGCACACAGCCCTTTGAACCGTCGGAAAATGAGCCGGTTGATGTCTACGGGCCGCCCTCGATGTTCGGCATGCAGGATGAAGACATCCAGGAAGATCATCAGGAATCTGCTGAAAATCCCGATTTCAATCCGGCAGACAACGATCCGGAATGTGTCTACGGACCTCCGTCCATGTTTGAAACGGAACCCGACAATACCGACCCAAACGTGCAGTACAACCCTGAAGATGATTCCTCATTCTTTCCCGAAGACAACCTTCCCGCCCCGGTATACGGACCTCCGCCTGCCGATGCAGAAGGAACCGGGAATACAGGTGAATAAAGCAGCAGGCCATGAATCATGGCCTGTTTTTCTGCCTGTATGTTTCCAGAATGGCATCTATGACTTCCAGCACACCTTCCTCGTCATTGGACTTTATCACTTCATCCGCGGCATGTTTGAGATCCGCGACGGCATTTGCCATGGCGCAGCTTCTGCCCACCGCCTCAAACATGCTTAAGTCATTGCGCTGATCCCCGAAGGCAATTGCCTCTTCCGGAAGAATTCCTTCCTGTTCCATCAGCTTTCTTAATCCGGTTCCTTTAGATACCGTATCCGGCATGATGTCGATGCATTCATTGCCGGCTGTGATGGCCCGAAAGCCAGCGGGCAGATCCTTCTGCAGGTCTTCCGTAAAACGATCTATTGTCCGCTCAGGATCAACGACAGAGAATTTCAGCACCTTCTCGGAAAGCCCGGCCAGGGAAGGCAGAAGCAGAATATTGCTGAAATAAGGTTCCAGTACAGGCGCGTACGCCTGATCCTTTTCCAGCATGAAGCAGTGATGCTCACAGGAGACAAGGGATACAAGTTCTTCCCTTGCCATGCACAGCGCGGCAATCTGATCTGCCGTAACCTGGTCTGTTGTTGCCATATCCAGCATCGTATTGCCGCGAAATATGGTGCAGCCGTTGTCGCAGACGAAATAAATATCATCAGAAAAGGGCTGAAACTTCTTATACATGGCCCGCTGTTCATTGCCGGACGCAATGACAAACAGGATGCCGTATTCTTTCATTTCTGTTAACTGACGGGCAAACCGTTCTCTGTTGAACTGACTGTTCGAATCACAGAAGGTGCCGTCAACGTCCGTTGCAATCAGTCTGATCATTTTCTCACTCCTTTTTCTTCTTCCATGGCGCTGCCATCGGGAAAGGCATCTCATGACTGTCCTCATGATCATGCTGACGATGCCAGTCCAGAATCCATTCATACCGCCTTTTGCAGGAAGTCTCCTTTCCCTGGTCCGTCGGCTGATAATAATGCCTGCCTGTCAGGGCATCCGGCATGCACTGCATATTGGTAATCTTATCCGGGGCATTGTGGGGGTACTGATAGCCATTGCCATAGCCAAGATCCTTCTGCAGCTTTGTATAGGCTGCCCTGACTGCCAGAGGGATCGGGTCGGTGTCATGTTCTGCCGCATCCTTGCGGGCAGCTTCATAGGCCAGATACACGGAATTGGATTTTGGGCACAGACAGAGATAGATGGTTGCTTCCGCAAGGTGCACGGCGCATTCCGGCATGCCGATCAGCCGTACTGCCTCGAAGCAGTTGACGGCAACATTCAGGGCATTGGGATCCGCAAGCCCGATGTCCTCGCCTGCAGCGTGGGTGAGACGGCGGGCAATCCAGACAGGATCCTCCCCGCCATCCAGCATGCGGGCCAGCCAGAAAAGAGCTGCGTCCACATCCGAGTTGCGCAGGCTTTCATGATAGGCAGAAATCACCTGGTTGTGTTCTTCTCCGCCCTTGTCATACAGCATGGATTTGCGTGTGATGCAGTCACGGATGCTTTCCTGTGTCACATGAATGGTGCCATTGTCCTCTTCACTGTTCATCAGGATGGTTTCCAGCGTATTCAAGGCCGTGCGGCCGTCGCCTCTGGCAAAGTCGGCAATCATGGAAACCATGCCCTTCGGCATTTCAATCCGCATGTTCCCATAACCCCGCTCATCCTTGATTGCTCTGGTCAGCAGAGATTCCAGATCTTCCTGTTCAAGCGGCCGCATCAGGAAGACCCGGCATCTTGACAGCAGAGCGCCGTTGACTTCAAAAGAAGGGTTCTCCGTTGTAGCCCCGATCAGGACAATCGATCCCTTTTCAACAAAGGGCAGAAAGGCATCTTGCTGGGCTTTGTTGAAACGGTGGATTTCATCCACAAACAGGATGGTCTTCCTGCCCTGCTGACGAGACTGCTCAGCCTGGGCCATGACCGTGCGGATTTCCTTGATGCCGCTGGTAACAGCCGAAAAGTTGACAAAGGAAGCATGCGTATGGCTGGCAATGATGGCTGCCAGCGTCGTTTTTCCCACACCCGGTGGGCCCCAGAAGATCATGGATGAAATACGGTCATGTTCAATCAGATTCCGCAGCAGCTTCCCTTCTGCAAGCAGATGCTTCTGGCCGACGAATTCACTGAGATCCTTCGGCCGCATGCGTGACGCCAGCGGTTCATAGGCCGGTCCCTCTGATTTTTCTTCAAATAACAGCAGCTGTTCCATATGGTGTTCTCCTGATTCCGTCCTTCATTATACTATGCCCGTCTCATTGCTTATGATTCCAGCATCTTTTTCTGCAGCACACAGGCTGCCGCAATGACGGTGATCACAACCGTAAGGGTACGGACAGGATGCACCGGCCAGTCATACTTCCATAAAGAGGAGATGCCATAGGGCATCACGACGGCAGTCAGAACAAGCAGGATCAGGCATCCTGAGGCATGGATGACATTCATCCGCTGCGAAAGATACAAAGCGGCTGTTTCAAACAGGACAATGACCGCAAAGACAAGGAATGCCTGCAGGATCAGAAAGACATATAGCGGCAGCGGGGAAGCAATCCCCATTGCACTTCGAAGATTCTGGTTCAAAGAGCCGATGTCATAATGATTGAAAATCTTCCAGGCGTGAAAGCCAAAGACGATCAGATACATCAGCATTCCGAAAACACCAAAATACACAAGATGGCTCTTCAGGAATTTCCGTTTTCCTTTCCTTGCGGCATAGTACATCTTCCATAGCCCTGTCTGATAGACAGGCGATAGTACGGTGATCAGCCAGATGCATACCGGCAGAAAGACAAGCAGCCACCTTACATACCCGGATAAGGAACCGTTCTTATTGACAAGCAGTTCCATGCCGGTATGGTCACAAAAGACATCCGCGCCTGCTTCTTCTGCGTTCATGATCTCCGTCTGGATCTGGGTAAGGTACGGAAGCCCCTCCATCAGCGCATAGCAGGAAAACATCTCTTCCTCTTCCGCTTCACTTAATTCTTCTTTTCCTTCCAGTTCCATTGCCCTTGCCTGGGCTTCCTGCATGGCAGAGATATCATTCTGCACCCGCTCCAGCAAAGCGTTGTCAATCCTGCCGTAATAGCGTTCAGCGTAGAATTCATATCGTTTTGCCTGGGTGGTCTTCACCGCCTCATAGCGCAGGGCGTCACTGCAGCAGTAGATCATCACCGCCAGCATGATCAGGATGCCTTTCTTTGTCACCAGCATCTCCCGCAGCCAGTACAGATCTGCCTGCCTGTACTTCCTGGCCTTCATTTCATTCTTATGGAACGACAGCTTTGTCTGTTTGTTGTAGCAGGATAAGGCAAGCAGGAAACAGAGCACCGATATCACAGCAACAGCCCCCAGCTGCACATACGGCATGCCGATGGCAGTATCCGGATGGTCATATGTCAGGATATGGTACACATTCCAGCTTTTCAGGAAGGCAAGCGGCGAGCTCAGGCTTAAGAACAGGTCAGCCAGATATTCAACAATCATGACGATCAGGAAAACGATGACCGTCAGGCCGATATTCCTGCTCTTTTCCATCAGCACCACAAACAGCCATACCAGGACCATGACCGTCAGCCACTTGAACACGTTCAGGTACAGGTCATACTGCAGGATGTTCCAGGTGATGTTGAACTGCATGTATCCTGTCACCGTCTGGATATGGGCAGAAAGGTCACAGCCGGCAAGGACCATTGCCAACAAGGCCGTACCGGTCTGCGCCAGAAGAAAAGCACAGAGTATCATTGCAATGACCGCCAGCTTGGCGAAGGCAAGCTTCTTTTCCGAAGTCTTTGCGGCCCGGTACATGTTTTCCATATGGTTGTCATGATCTTCATAAACCACCGTATACACCAGGACCATTCCCGCCAGCACATAGGCAAACGGGAACCAGTTCGTACTCTGCAGGACGGTGCGGATGACATGGTCATCCTGAAAGACAGGATCTTCTGCCAGCAGCACCTCAATGACAGCGATTTCCTTTTCAATCTCTTCCGTCCTTTCCGCAAACAGGATCGAACCGGCCTGGCCGCGCAGGGTTTCCAGCCGGGTGTTCAATGTTTCAACGTACCGATTCTGATACTCTTCGAAATGCCGTTCTCTGTTTTCCGGCAGAAAGACAGTTCCAAGCTGCAGAAGGCATACGAATAGAAAGACAAGGATTGTCATGCATGCAGACCTGCTGTGCAGGGTCCGGTAAAACTCCCCTTTCAGCATTGTCATCACCCCAGCCAGTCCAGATAGACATCTTCCATGGTTGCCGGCACTTCATGGGGATATGTATTTTCCGAGATGAAGCGGATACGGATTTCGCCGTCCACCGCCATGCGGTTGACAACCTTTATGGTGCTGTCTTCGCCGGGAAG
Organism: Solobacterium sp.; assembly: GCA_017536845.1. The sequence goes on from JAFWCP010000475.1 coordinate 25,270, forward strand.
GGCTGCTTCCGAGGTTTCATAAACGTGGGTATTCGCCATCAATGACGCCTGGTCGCTGACGGTCAGAATTTCCCCGTTTTTCATCATGATGATCCGATCGGCAATAAACTCGACATCAGAGATCACATGCGTGGCAATCAGGATGATCCTGTCTTCGGCAATGCGGGCAATGATATCCCGGAAATGCTTTCTTTCCAAAGGGTCAAGGCCGGCTGTGGGTTCATCGAGAAGCAGCAGTTTCGGTTCATTCAGCAAGGCCTGGGCAATCAGGACCCGCTGCCGCATGCCGCCGGAGAGGCTGCCAAGCTTCCTGTTCCTGATGTCATAGA
>JAFWCP010000476.1 GCA_017536845.1 Solobacterium sp.
GGAAGAAACTGTCCATGTTGCCATGATTGTCGGCCTTGAGAGAACTGAGGATGGCAGTCACGTGGTTTCAGCAACAGTTGCTGAAGCAGCCAAGCCGGGCGTCAAGACAACGGTATACAGCCGGCAGGCATTAATACAACTGATTCAAGACCGACCGTATCATATCTATCGCTATGCAGGAATGAATGAAATTTCTCCAGCATATTCTAAGTGGGCAGACACAAATGCCAAGGTGGAGATTAACCCTTACCTTTGTCCACGTCGAGGAGATCATTCGAACTGGCCGGCAAGTGAAACGGTAGAGATTGATGTACTCGATCAATCCACATACGTCAATGCGGAACTCTATCGGAATGGAAAGCTTTTTTCCACTCAGAAAATCAACGGAAGCTGCATAGCATACGAAGATCTTCCAGGCGGAAAGTATGAAGTTTTTCTGGCTAACGGTGATGAGCGCACAGACCCTGTGTCCTTCATTGTTGTGGATACGGAGATTGCGGTGAAACAACTTGGAAACGGGAAATACAGACTTGATTTTGCCTCAACAAATGGTACACCCATTTGGTATGGATGGTGCTATGCAAGTGATAACAGAAGCAAATATATGTCTCTCCTGAGTGCTTATGAGCTGAGCAAAAAGGAAAAGGAGGAGGGTTCGGCAATTGTCAGCTTTCAAAAAGGAAAATGGCTGCTGAAGGTAGAGTTTGAAACAGAGTATGGACTGATCTCAAGTGAATTTGCTGAGGTTGAAATCAAGTGACGTAATCCTGGCGTGCGAGCCAAACTTCAGAAAAGTGAAAAGACATTAACTCCTGGGAAAAAGAATTCACTCAAGGAAGGCGAAAAATAGATGCAAATTACCAGCATGACTCATCGAAACATGGTGAAGTTATGCTGGCTTTTTTTGATGAAACGGCTATAATCAAAAAGCTATAGAAATTATAGGAGGATGCATGAACAGATCTGTCGAATTCCTGAAGGCCATTAATGAAGTATGGCTCAAAGAAATCCCCGCTGAAGTGATGGCACGGGCAAGAAGGTCACTTCTTGATTACCTTGCCGTTACCTGTGCAGGTGCAGAATTTCAGAAAGATAAACTGAAACAGTATGAAGACTTTGCCCTTCCGGAAGAAGGCATGTTCAAAGTCATCGGTACCGGAAAGAATATGGTTTTAAAAGAAGCAGTTTTCCTCAATGGATTAAACGGTCATGCTTTGGATTTTGATGACGGCACCAATTCCGGCATCATTCATCTTGGGTCACCGATTTTTTCCTTACTGCTTCCATTAGCCCAGAGATACGGTACATCAACAGATGATCTGCTCAAAGCTGCCATTGTCGGCTATGAAACATCCTATACCATGGCAGTTTCCATCCAGCCCGGGCATAAGGCAATGGGGTATCACGCCACAGGCACCTGCGGCACCTTGGGTGCTGCCCTTGCCGCAAGCTATATGCTTGGTTTTACCGAAGAAGAACGGTTCCAGGCTTTTGCCAGTGCCTGTGTTGCCGCCAGCGGCATGCTGAAGGTATTGGACGATGGTTCAGAATTAAAGCCTTATAACGTTGCCAAAACAGCATTGCTTGCATTAACAGCGATTCAGATGGCAAAGGCAGGATTCAAAGGTCATGCTGACCCGTTAGGCGGCAGAGGCTTCTTAAAGATGATGACAGGCAGGGAAGATATTGAACTGAAACCTGTACTTCTTAATGGCACTTATGCCATCATGAAGAGCTATACAAAGCCCTATGCTTCCTGCAGATATACGCATCCTTCCGTAGAAGCAGCCATTCATCTGAGAAACCGGTATGGCCTGAAGGCTGAAGATGTAGAAAAGATTGATATCAGAACCTACAGCCTGGCAGTCGCTGGGCATGACCATACCGAGATTCCCGGTTCCTACAGTGCAAAGATGAGCATTCCGTATGCCACAGCAGCAGGACTTATCTATGGCAAGGCAGGACTGCAGGAATTTACGGAAGAGATGGTCAAAGAACAGGAAATCACAGAACTGACAAAGAAGGTTCATGTCGTATCGGATGAAGCATTGAGTGCAGTGTTCCCCGGGATTCAGGCAGCCATTGTCAAGATTGCCTTGACAGATGGCAGATGTTTTGA
>JAFWCP010000477.1 GCA_017536845.1 Solobacterium sp.
ATGAGTACGACGTCTATGAAACTGCCGAAGGCGGCGGCTATACCTGGTACCGCATCGGCGATGACCAGTGGGTCGTATCCAATTACGCAAACTACACCGAAGCCCAGCCTGGTGAATAGCAGATCCCGGAAAGATCAAACGGGCTTCAGCCTGACTGAAATCAGAGATCAGAAAAAACGGATTGCTGCAATACTGCAGCAGTCCGTTTTCTTTTGCCGGATGCATTTTTGATATCAGCCTTCACCAGCATGGGAAAGGTTACGATTCCTGTTTCCTTGCCAGCCAGCCGCGGAAGATGCCGCCCTCCAGCACCGAGGTGATGATGAAGAAAATGTCCGCAAACACGATAAAAACAAACGAAGGAATCGGGATACGGGTGTACTTCTTCCCGAAATATGTTCCCTTCCTGACCGCATGGCCCATACCGCCAAGGTAAAACAGCACGCCCAGATTGAAATACAGCAGCAGGGCTGCATTTTCCGCAAAGCTGAGCCAGGCCGCCGGGTGGAAGAAGCTGCCGGTGTTCACCACGCTCAGTACGGTGTTCAATACCAGCAGGGCGATATCCACGATGAAAAGAATACGTGTCACATTCAGCATGACACCGCCGCCGATCCCGACCCCGCCGCCGTAGACAAGGCCGGCACGCGTGCAGAAAAGTTCAAAGACCTGCATCAGCGGCTCGTTCTGCCTGCCTTCGATGAAGCCCTTGTTGGCGATGCAGTAAACGCTGAGCTTCACACCGTTTTTCCGGCAGAAGCTTTCCATTTCCGTCATGAAGCGGAGAACGTGCGAGGGAACGCCGTCTACATAAAGCGGCAGGCCGAACACCACCGCCTGCGCGTCCCGCAGCGTTTCCAGAATACGGGCGGTATCCGCGGGTGACCGCAGATTTTCCTTCACCTTTTCCCCGCCGACAGACAGACGCTGCAGGAAGAGGAAATAGGCGGAAGCGCAGAAGCGCTTCTTAGGAGAGCAGTTGATGAATACGGTTTTCATAATACCGCCTCCAGTCCTGCCATGTCGTTGAGAAAAATGACCTGGGAATGCGCATAGCCGTCGTTGAGCGCGTTCCGCTCAGCCATATAGCGGAAGGTGTCCTTTTCCGCTTCGCTTGTTTCGCCGTAAACAACCACTTTCCAGAGGTCATGTTTTCCATAGCGCAGCGTATGGTGCATCTGGCCGCCGCGGTAGGTGCTGAAAGGTGTGGAGGTTCCGATGGACCGGTCCAGAATATTCTTGACGGCGGCGCTGTAGGAGCCATACAGGTTCTTTGTAACAATCACAAGATCGTCCGCCTGGCCGACCACGCGGCAGACCTGGTGCAGTTTGTCCTTCATGAAGCACTCCGCCGGATGTTTCGTCCAGCAGCCAAAGCAGCCCCGGCAGGGCGCGTATTTTCCATCCGCGGCAATTGCGCGGTCACATTTTCCTTCGATCAGCGTTTCATACGCGGGTCCAAGATCATGGATGATGACTTTCATTTATTCCTCCCGGGCGGCGGCAAGCACTGCGCCGTTCCATACACGTTCGAGCTGTTCTGCAATCAGCGTTTCGTCGAATTCGAGATGTCCGTTTGCGATCAGGCTTGCGCAGCCGTGGGCAAACAGGGCCACCGTGATGAATACGTTTCTGGTCTTTGCCATGCTGAAACAGGCTGCTTCCTGCATGGCTGCCAGCACCGGTGCCAGCCCTTCGGAATCCATCATTTCCAGCAGGTTCTTCTGGCCGCCATAGCCGGACTGGAACAGGAAGCGGAAAAGCTGCGGTTCCACAACGGCAAAGCGGATATAGTTTAAGCCGATGCCCAGGATCGGATCCTGCTCAGGCGGCGTGTTCAGCAGATATTCTGAATGCAGCTGGTCAATCTTACTGAAGGCAGCCTTCTTCAGGCTGTCGATTGTTGAAAAATGATACATCACCGGCTGCGTAGAGCAGTGCAGCCGTTCGGAAACCGTCCGGGCACTGATGCTTTCAAACCCGTTCTGACGGGTGACCTCAACGGCAGCATTGATGATGGCCTCCTTCTGGATTCTTGGTTTTGGCGGCATATACGTACCTCCTTCTATTATAATCAGCGTTATATAACAATAATTATAATACACTGATACACTTCTGCCTGTCAACAGGGTGCTGATCGGACAACGCATAAAAAGACTCCCGCAGGAGTCTTGCATGATCAGGAGAACAGGGCCAGCAGTTCTTCCCGGGAAAGCGACATGAGCGATTCGCCCTTACCTTCCAGGATGGCATCTGCCAGGTCGCGCTTGGCTTCCTGCAGTTCCATGATCTTTTCTTCAATCGTATCCTTGGCGATCATCTTGTACACCGTCACCTTCCTTGTCTGGCCGATGCGGTGGGCACGGTCGGTGGCCTGGTTCATGGCGGCGATGTTCCACCATGGATCATAGTGGATGACAACGTCGGCGCCGGTCAGGTTGAGGCCCGTGCCGCCGGCCTTCAGCGAGACCAGGAAGACCGGGACATCACCCTCGTTGAACTGATGGACCAGCGAGACCCTTCTGTCCTTGGGGGTGGAGCCGGTGATCTTGTAATATTCAATGCCCTTTTCCTGCAGGTCTTTTTCCAGCAGTTCCAGCATCGTGACAAACTGGGAGAACAGCAGGATGCGGTGGCCGCCGTCGATGGCGCTTTCAATCAGTTCCAGGCAGGCTTCCCGCTTGGCCGATTCGCCTTTATAGTTTTCCAGCACGAGCGAAGGGTCGCAGCAGATCTGCCGGATCCTTGTCATTTCCGCAAACACCTTGATGCGGTCCTGGGGATTGTTGGAAATCTCGTTGATGACCTGGCGCATATGCACGACCTGGCCATCGTAGATCTTCTGCTGCTCGCCGGCAAAACGGGCATAACGCACTTCTTCCAGCTTTTCCGGCAGGTCTTTCAGGACATCTTCCTTTTTGCGGCGCAGGATGAACGGGGAAACCATCTTCTTGAGCTTCGCAGTGACCTGCTCATCTTTGTTTCTGGCAATCGGCGTTTCATAATTGCGGACGAAATCGTCCGAGCTGTACAGGAAGCCGGGCATCAGGTAATCGAAGATGGACCACAGCTCCGACAGCCTGTTTTCAATCGGCGTGCCGGTCAAAGCATAGCGGTGGGCGGCATGGATCAGCTTGACCGCCTTGGCCGCAGATGTCTTCTGGTTCTTGATGAACTGGGCTTCATCCAGCACGCAGGTATGGAACTGGATGTTTTCGTAATGCTCGATATCCCGCTTGAGCAGGTCGTAGGATGTGACATAGACATCATATTCCCCGCTGCTGACTTCCTGCAGCTGCTTCCGCCTGGCGGCCGCGCCGGAGGCCAATGGGCATACCTTCAGCGAAGGGCCGAAACGGCTGAACTCTTCCTTCCAGTTGAAGACCAGCGAAGCCGGACAGACAATCAGGGAAGGCTCCTTGTTGCCGTCATCCTTTGCCTTGACCAGCAGGGCAATGGTCTGCAGGGTCTTGCCCAGGCCCATCTCATCGGCCAGGATGCCGCCGAAGCCGGAATCCTGCAGGGTGGAAAGCCACTTGAAGCCATAGGCCTGGTAAGGCCTTAACGTATCTTCCAGGGAGGAAGGCAGGTCATAATCAGAATCGCCGATGGTCTTGAAGTTCTTGACCAGGGTGCGGTACGTCCGGTCGCGGGAAGCGGCCAGGCCGTTATGTTCCTCCATCATGCGGTCGATGTACAGGGCCCTGTACATGGGCAGGTGGATCTTCTTCTTGATCGCGTCTATCGGTTCCAGCGACAGGCTGTTCATCAGGTCCCTGACTTCTTCCAGCTGGCTGCTGTTTTCCAGATCCACATACTCACCGGAATTCAGCCGGTGGTATTTCTTTTTGCGGATATAGCTGTTCAGGATATCGATGAGCTCGGAGTCGCTGAGTTCCTTCGAGGTCACGGATAGATCCAGCAGGTTGTTTTTCACGGCAACGCCGACCTGGATCAGCGGGGCCGGACGGACCCGGGTGACCCGGAAGGCGTTGGTGCCGGACACCATGCCGAACTTTTCCAGCCAGCCGATGCCGTTTTTCATAAACGCAAACAGCTCATCATCATCCATGGCCTTCATGAAGACCTGGTTTTCAGCATCCTCCGTCGGCAGATACACCCGGACAGCATTGACAATGCTTGACTCGGTTTCCGTATCCCGGTAGGCATCAGGCGTGGACTGCAGGATATTGTAGGCCTTGTCTTCATAGGACACCATGGTCCGGCAGCTGACAACGCCTTCATTGTAGTCAAGAAAGAAACGGAAGACCGGCTGCGGAGGCAAGTACTGCTCCGCTTCCTCGGCACAATGGTCGTCAAGGTCGACAATCGGGTTCTCCAGCAGGCTCGGCAGGATGCGGTAGTAGAACGAACTCAGCCGGTTCAGGCCGACCTGGAAGCGGAAATATCCCGAGGCATCCGCCACCGTCCGGAACGGACGGAAGGTCTTTTCCTCTTCATAGGTCAGCCGGCTTAAGCCGTCTTTGTTCAGCAGGTATCTTCCCGAAGCACCGCTGATGACAACCGGCACGATGCCGGTGACCGCCACGCCGGCAAACCTGCCGCGGGCGTCGCTGAGCCGGTCAGCTGTCAGTTTGAAATGCACGGGCCGATGGCCGATGGCAATTTCGGTTTCCTTGATGTCGTTGCTTTTATCGGTATAGTCAAGGGTTTTCCCTTCCATCGTATCGTAGAAGTTGTCCAGCATGGAGCCGCCAAGTGTCTGCGCGTAGGGCAGGGACATGGAATTGTAGCCATAGCGGGATGTATTCAGCTTGTCGTTGACGGCATCGATTTCCGCCAGACGCCTTTCGACATATTCCAGGGCCGGCAGGGATTCATCGGTAAATGTGCCTTTGGCAAAATCCGCCGATGCCGTTCTGGACAGTTCATATTTTCCTTCCGCATGCACTGCCCGCATCATGTCATCCAGATTCCGGATGACAAACAGCCGTTTGCCGACTTCCCCAAGACGGAAGGTCAGCTTGGCTTCGCCGTCCTCAATGACGATCCGGGGCTTGAACCGGTACATCTTCGGTTTGTCGGATACCGCCGCCATGGCCGCCGCCGCAGCATCCTGTTCAGACTGCTTCAGGTTGGTGAAAAACAGTTCGGCCGCCTTGTCGGTCTGGTCGGTTTCCACATTCAGCGCATTCACCTTTTCAATCAGCGCCGCCAGTGCCGCCAGGCCGAATTCATCCACCATGCTGTCAGCCGGAGAAGCAAATTCGACTGAGGATTCCCCATAGCCAAAGCCTGCCCCGACCCTTAAGCTGATGTCGGAATAAAGATAAAGCAGCCGGTCCGGCGTAGCCTCCAGTTCCACCCTTGCGGATGCCGATTCGCCGGTAAAGTACAGCTTGCCGGAAATCGTGTGTTCGCCGCGGATGATGGTTTCCTGCAGTTCGGAACGATAGCCTTTTTCCACATTCTTATACTGTTCCGCATAGTATTCCGTTGTCTGAAGCCCTTTGAGGATCCTGTCCAGGTCATAGGCGACAAAGGAACTTGACCTGACATTGTCCTGCAGCAGTTCAGCCACCGGGATTGTCTTGTTATGTTCGCGGATGCCGTACAGGCGCTGCAGCCGCAGCACCTTGGCATGCCAGTCATACAGACGGCGGCGATAGCCGTACTGCGATTCCTGCAGGATGATCGGCCCGTTTTCCTCTTCCATTTTCAGCATCAGCACGGCCTGGTGCACGCAGACGCTGGTGTTCCAGTACGACCTTCTCCCCTCCGGGCAGCTGCAGCGGAAACGGTACATTTCCAGCTTGTCGCCGATGGTATCGGGAATGTCATTCAGGCTGACCTGATATGTGGTGTTCGACTTTGGGGAAGCAAGCATGGTAATCCGGTAATCCCGGCCCGGCCGGTATTCCGAATCGATCACAAGGCCCAGCATTCCCTGTGCCTTTTTCAGCATTTCCGGTTTGAAATGTTTCCGCCAGTCATAGACTTCCGTCAGCCTTTCCGGTTTTACGGAAAGATCGGTTTTTTTCCTTTCAGCCATAAGAGACCTCCGTACATGCAGAAAATTCTATCATACGGTACAGGGTTTGAAAACAGCCCCCCGCGGATACGGGAGGCTGTCATGAAAGCATATTAACGGAAGTATTCCACGGCGCCTTTGAACAGCAGGTCCTGCTGGTTCTGGCCGGGGATGTTCCGGTAGAGGTTCTTCCCGCTGCGCTCGGAATGGCCCATCTTGCCGAGGATCCTGCCGTCGGCCGAGGTGATGCCTTCAATCGCGCAATAGGAATTGTTGGGGTTGTAACGCAGGTTTTCGGTCGGATTGCCGTCCAGGTCAACATACTGGAAGGCAGCCTGGCCGTCGGCAATGATCCGGTCAATGACTTCCTTCGGCGCGACAAAGCGGCCTTCGCCATGAGAGATGGCAACCGTATGGATTTCGCCGACTTCCGCGTACTTCAGCCAGGGCGAACGGTTGGACGCAACCCTGGTCCTGACAATCATGGACTGGTGCCGGCCGATCGTATTGAACGTCAGGGTCGGGCAGTTCTGGTCGGTGTCGATGATCTTTCCATACGGCACAAGGCCAAGCTTGATCAGGGCCTGGAAACCATTGCAGATGCCGAGCATCAGGCCTTCTCTTTCGTCCAGCAGTTCGCTGACAGCGGCCTTGACCTTCGGGTTGCGGAAGAAGGCCGTGATGAACTTGGCCGATCCTTCCGGCTCGTCGCCGCCCGAGAAGCCGCCCGGGATGGCGATGATCTGCGCCTTGCGGACAAGCTCGGCGAATTCATCAGCCGCCGCGGCAATTTCTTCGGCGCTGCGGTTGCGGATGACATAGATCTCTGCTTTGGCACCCTGCCGTTCAAAGGCTTTCGCCGTATCCCACTCACAGTTGGTGCCCGGGAAGACCGGGATCAGCACGAGCGGCTTTCTGACCGTATAGGAAGCATGGCGCAGAGTCTTCCCTTCAGCGGCAATTGCCGGCAGTGTTTCGCTGTTGTCAGAAAGGTACGGGAAGACAGGCTGCAGCTTTGCTTCCCAGAGGTCCTGCAGGTAGTCAAGCGACAGCACTTCCCCGCCGCATACCAGCGAATACTCTTCCGTGGTATGGCCAAGCAGGACGGCCGCCTGCGGCATCCTTGTGCCTTCTTTTACTTCAAACAGGAAGGTGCCGGCCCTGTTTTCAAACAGGTCCTTTTCTTCCATCCCTTCCGCAAAGACAAAGCCGATCTGGTTGCCTAAGCCCATCTTGAACACGCCCTCAGCCGGGCCTGCCTTTTCACATACCCAGGCCGACAGTGCCTTTTCGGCAACGATGTCCTGGGCCAGTTCAAAGATTTCGTTGACGCTTTCATAATCCGGCTGGCCGTTTTCATCATAGTCAGGCCTTAACATATACACCGGATGGCCGGCCCCCTTGAATTCGGTGGACACGACCTTGTCGGCCCAGGCGGTGGAAACCGCAAAGCTGATCAGGGTCGGCGGAACATCGATGTTTTCAAAGGTTCCCGACATGGAGTCCTTGCCGCCGATGGCCGCAACGCCGAGGTTCATCTGGGCCCGTAAGGCACCTAACAGGGCGCTCATCGGGGAGCCCCAGCGCTCGGGATTGTCGGACGTATGGCCGAAGAATTCCTGGAAGCTCATCCAGCTGTGGTCCTGCCTTCCGCCGGCCGCGATGACCTTGGCCAGGGAAGTGATGACGGCTTCCTGGGCGCCAAGGAACGGCGACCGCGAGGAAACATAAGGGTCAAAGCCCCACGCCATCAGGGAACAGGTATTGGTTTCACCCTTGAGCACCGGCAGCTTGCAGGCCATGGCCTGGGCCGGCGTCAGCTGTCTTCTGCCGCCGAAAGGCATCAGCACCGTACCGGCGCCGATCGTGGAGTCAAAGCGTTCGACCAGTCCCTTCTGCGAGCAGACATTCAGGTCGGAAACCATCTTCTCCATCCTCTCCTCAAACGGCAGGTCTTCCTTTGCTTCTTCTGCCTTGGGCATGGGAATCCTTGCGCAGGCCGAACGGGAAGCCCCGTTGGTATCCAGGAAGGAGCGGGCAATATTGACGATCGGGGTGCCGTTCAGCACCATGACCAGCCGCTTTTCCTGGGTGACTGCCGCCACGATGGTGGATTCGAGGTTTTCTTCATCGGCCAGGGCACGGAACGCTTCCGCATCCCTGGCTGAAGTGACAACGGCCATTCTCTCCTGTGATTCGGAGATGGCCAGTTCGGTGCCGTCAAGGCCTTCGTACTTGCGCGGCACCTTGTTCAGGTCGATATACAGCCCGTCGGCCAGTTCGCCGATGGCGACGGAGACGCCGCCGGCACCGAAGTCATTGCACCGCTTGATCAGACGCGATGCCTTCGGGTTGCGGAACAGCCTCTGCAGCTTTCTTTCTTCCGGGGCGTTGCCCTTCTGCACTTCCGCACCGCAGGTCTCCAGGGAACTGACGGTATGGGATTTGGATGAACCGGTGGCGCCGCCGCAGCCGTCACGGCCGGTGCGGCCGCCTAAGAGAATGACGACATCGCCGGGTTCGGGACGCTTGCGCACGACGTTGGATGCCGGGGCAGCGCCTAAGACAGCGCCGACTTCCATCCGTTTGGCAACATAGTTGGGATGGTAGATCTCATGGACATGGCCGGTGGCCAGGCCGATCTGGTTGCCGTAGGAACTGTAGCCGGCAGCAGCGCCGGTGACGATCTTCCGCTGCGGCAGCTTGCCGGGCATGGTTTCCTCCAGCGGCTTGAGGGGGTCGGCAGCGCCGGTCACGCGCATTGCCTGGTAGACATAGCTTCTTCCCGACAGCGGGTCACGGATGGCCCCGCCCAGGCACGTCGCCGCACCGCCGAAGGGTTCAATCTCGGTCGGGTGGTTGTGGGTCTCGTTCTTGAACATCAGCAGCCAGTCTTCCGGCTTGCCGTTGACATCGACGGGAACCTTCACCGAGCAGGCGTTGATTTCTTCCGATTCGTCAAGATCCTTCAACTTGCCGGACATCTTCAGCGCCTTGGCGCCGATGGTGGCCATGTCCCAAAGGGAGATGGGCTTTTCCTTTTTGCCGGCGTAGACCTTTTTCCGCAGTTCCAGATAGTCCGCAAAGGCATCCTGGATGTACTCCGGTTCGATTTCAATCTGTTCGAGAATCGTATTGAAGGTCGTATGACGGCAATGGTCAGACCAGTAGGTATCAATCACCCGCAGTTCGGTGATGGTCGGATCACGCTTTTCTTCATTCCTGAAGTATTTCTGCATGAAGCACAGGTCGGCAATGTCCATGGCCAGGCCATAGTCTTTTGACCAGGCCGTCAGTTCTTCTTCGCTCATCGCGCAGAAGCCTTCCAGTACCGCCGGCATCGGTGCTTCCGGATACTTGCTCAGGATGGTGGCCGGCTTTTCCAGAGCGGCCTGACGGGATTCGACCGGGTTGATCAGCGAATCCATGACCGCCTTCTTTTCCCCGTCGCTCAGCTCGCCATAGATGTAGTACACCCTTGCCGTGCGGACTTCGGGACGTGCGCACATGAAGCTTAACTGCATGCACTGGGCGCAGGAATCCGCCCGCTGGTCAAACTGGCCGGGCAGGTATTCCACCGCAAAGACCCAGGCATCCGGGTCTTCCGGTGCGGTTTCGTTATAGAAATCATCCACCTGCGGCTCGGAAAGGATGGTCCGCATGGATGCTTCATAGTTTTCTTCCGACAGGTTTTCGATGTCATAGCGGTTCAGGATCCTGACTTTCTGGATCCGGTTTCCTTTGACAACGATTTCCAGGTCGTTTTTCACCGATGCGGCTTCCACCGCAAACGGCGCCTTCTTTTCGACAAAGCAGCGGAATACCGTCATTGCATATGCCTCAGCTTTCCGCCGATGTCGGTCCGATAATGCATCTTTTCAAATCCGACTTCCTTCACGGCCGCATACGCCTTGTTCAGGGCTTCGTCAAGGGTTGCCCCA
>JAFWCP010000478.1 GCA_017536845.1 Solobacterium sp.
GGCCTGCATGGGCCTTGTGAAGGAGGAGATGATCTCCCCGTCCTTCTGCACATAGCAGCCGCGGATGCAGGTGATCGCGTTGTGTTCAAAATTCAGGCGCCGCCGGATCTCGTTCATGTAGTTCTTGTCAATCCCCTTCAGCATGACGCCCATGGCCAGTGCTTTGGGACCCTTGCCGAAGCCGGCAAAGCCTTTCTGGCTCTTGAGCCAGGTGTACAGCGGCAGCTCGTCAGCACCGTTGACGTTTGACTTCTTCATCTGGTCAAACTGTGTATGGTAGCGCAGCGTGCAGAATTCATGCACTTCTTCATCCGTGCCCGGGGTCTGGCCGGCAAACTGGTTGCACGGCACATCGATGATTTCCAGGCCCTGCTCATGGTATTTCTCATACAGGTTCTCCAGTTCTTCATACTGCGGGGTAAAGCCGCACCCGGTGGCTGTATTGACGATGACCATCACCTTGCCTTCGAAATCCTTCAGGGCAAGCGTTTCACCGTTTCTCTTTGTTACTTCATAGTCATAAACACTCATATCATCTCTCCTTTATGTTGTGCAATTATATTTTATGCAATATTTCTTGTCTGTCAAGAAAAACCGTGCTTTTTCTGCACGGTTTCTTCAGATTTTTCAATACAGTTTTTCGTACTGGTCGGCCAGCATCTCTTCCCAGCGCCTTTCACAAGCTCTGCGGCGGCCGCCGTTGAAGACGGCAATGCGGGCATTCATCATGACATCAGCCAGGGCCCGGGTCATTTCATCCTGCATTTCCTCAGGCCAATGGATACCCTGCTCCTGCAGCATCGCTTCCGCGTCGGCAGTTGTCTTCGGTGAAGTCGACAGCACGAACAGTTCGCCAAGTGCTCTTTCCATATCAGTCTGATCAATGTCAGGAATCCGCTTCAGGGTTTCCCGCAGCTGGTTCCAGGGTTCTTCCGTCAGCGGGTAGCCATGGACCTGGATGTCGCGCAGTTCGCGATAGGTGGGAATGGAAATCTCCATGCTGCGGGCCTTCTGGCCGTACGTATAAAGCTCTTCATCGGTCCCATGCAGGCCGGAAAACAGCATCCCCTCTTCCCTGTGCAGCATGCCGGTATTGTTGTTGACATAATCAAACAGGACGCCGGCCAGCTGGCGGGGAGCATTTTCGCCCGGCAGCTTGTTGTAAAGCCGGACCAGCAGCCTCGTGCTGCCCATGCCGTACACCAGGGCAAAATACTTCATGCAGAAATACATCCAGGATACCTTGCGGCGCAGCCCTTCCAGATCGGCCAGGCTGATTTCCTTCAGCACTGCATCGATCCATGCCGGGACATACGATACCCCGTCACGCACCTCGATCAGGCCGGCCGGCATCTTTTCCGCCAGCACTGCCTTGACCGAGCACAGCGTCTCTCCGCTGGCGGCATGGACTTCTTTCAGAAGGTCATACTGTTCATCGCTCAGGGAAATCAGGGCACATTTCAGCCATTCGGCCGACTGCGCTTTCCCGGCGGGAATATAGGCAAATCGTTTCATACAAGCACTCCTTACAGGCCAAGCTCGTCAGCGGTCTTTTCCGCCTCTGCCAGCACATTTTCAAATTTCTTCAAAGCGATTTCCAGAGGTGCGGCCGAAGTCAGGTCAACACCGGCATGCTTCAGCTCATCCAGCGGATACCGGCTGCCGCCCATGGAAAGGAATTCCTTATACTCTTTCACCTTCTGCTCATTTCCGTCCTTGAGCATTTCGGCAATGGCCGCGGCCGAACAGTAGCCGGTCGCATAGACAAAGACATAGAACGGGAAATAGAAATGGGGAATTCGCGACCATTCATAGCGCACTTCTTCATCAATGACAAATTCGTCCCCGAAATACAGCCTGACCAGGTCTTCATACAGGCTGCAGAGCGCTTCGGCATTGGTCGGATCGCCCTTCATCGCCATGGCGGCGGCCTTCATTTCAAATTCCGCAAACATCGTCTGCCGGTAGACGGTGCCCTTGAACCCTTCCAGCCGCTCATTGAGCAGGGCCAGTTTTTCCTTCGGGTCCGTGCATGCTGCAAGCAGCGAATCATTCAGCAGGTTTTCATTGACGGTGGAAGCGACTTCGGCCACAAACATCGAATAATCCGAGTAATGGTACGGCTGGCTGTTTGCGGTGTACCAGGAATGCATCGAATGCCCCATCTCATGGGCAATCATCGAAACATCATTGAGGGTATCCGTGTAATTGGCCATGAGGTTTTTGTAGGACGTATAGCAGCCGTCCGAATAGGCGCCGCCGCTTTTCCCTTTGTTGGGATAGACATCAATCCAGCGCTGTTCAAAGGCTTTCTGTACCTGCCCGACATAATCAGTTCCCAGCGGCTTTACGGCCGCAAGGATAAGCTTCTGCGCTTCCTCGTAGCTGACCTTTGCGGCCGCTTCGGCGCATAAGGGTGCATAGACATCGTAGTAATGCAGTTCATCCACCTTCAAGATCCGCCTGCGCAGGCGCAGGTATCTGTACATCAGGTCCATATGGGCATGGACGGTTTCCACCAGCGTGTCATAGACGCTTTCCGGGATGTTGTCAGCTGCCAGCGCCATTGCCCTGGCGCTGGCATAGCCGCGGGCCTGGGCTTCGGCCGCCTGCGCCTTCAGGACACCGGTATAGGCTGCCGCAAAGGTGTTGATGTGCTGCTTATAGGACTTGTAATACGCCTGGAAGCTGTTCTTCCTGAGGGTGCGGTCATTGTCCATCTGCAGCGGGATATAATTGGCGTTGTTCAAAGGGATGGTTTCCCCTTTCTCATTCAGCACGCTGTCAAACACCAGGTCCGTATCCATCAGGGCTTCCGCCGCAAACTGCGGTGCTCCGAGCGCTTCCGCCAGGCCGGCCAGCAGTTTTTCCTCACCGGCGCTCAGCGTATGCGGCTTGCGCCGCAGCAGGTCGTTCAGCTTGAAAGTGTAGTCCTGCAGCCTTTCATCGGCGACAATTGCCTGCAGCGTTTCTTCGTCATTGGCCAGAAACTCCGGTTCGGCAAAGGCGGTGGCGCCGGCAAAGGCAGCATACTTGCCATAAACCCGGGAATACATGCCCAGGGCTTTGGAATCTCTTGTATCTTCGCTCTTGCGCAAAGAGGAATAGGAAAACAGCTGGCTCATGGCCAGTCCTGCTTCCTCGTCCGCCTTCAGGAAGGCCAGGATCTCTTCCGCAGAATGCAGGCGGCCACGGAATGCAGCCGCAGCCGCAATCTTGTCATCGATGGCATCCAGCGCTTCTTCAAAAGCTGCGTCGGAAGCAAAAAGCGATGAGAGATCCCACTTGTAAAGCTCAGAAATCTCACTTCTTTCTTTCAGTTCATCCATTGATTATCTCTCCTCATTTCTGTTGATTATTATACCATGGATACATGCGCTCGATTCTGCTTTTCAGCTCTTCCGGCATGCGCCTTGCCCCGCGCACGCCGCGCACGCCATGTTCGCGCAGTACGTTCATGCTGATGCGGCAGTCTTTATAGGAGGCTACCTTCTGCAGGCGCATGCCTTCCTTATGGATGCCATAGAGGTCATCCAGGGTAAAGCCTGTCTCAATGACCACGCAGCGGTAGCGGATCGATGAATACGGGGCGCCATAATAGATGAAGACCGTATCCCCTTTCTGGATGCCGGCACTGCGGTGCCAGTACAGTGTATCAGATACCGAAAAGGCATGGTCCAGGTCAAAATACGAAGGATTGGCAGGAATCAGCCACAGCCCCTCGCCCGCTTCGATGCGGCCCTTATCGGTCAGCTGATGGCTTTCCGCGATCATTTTCATGATCTCTTCATCCGGAAGCTGATCATCCAGCAAAACCGAAAGCCAGCCGGACCCCGACATATGGTACGGGGGCAGGATGCCTTTTTCCGGATCCTTTTCACGCGTGCATTTCAGGTCGATGATTTCAGCCATGCCGCTTCCAATGCCCAGCTTTGCCCTTTCGACATTCATGACCAGGGCAAACCAGCTGCCGTCTTCATGACGGAAGACCCGGTAGTCTGGAAATTTCTTAAAGGCGGCATCCGGCAGGACACCGTATGTTTCCTGGATCAGGTCGGCAATCCGGCAGGTCTGCTCACCGACAAACGGAACGCTGATGAAACAGGCATCCGCAATATCATTCAGCAGCTCCAGATACTCTTCCCTGACCCCGGCCGCAAACCCGCCTCTGACCGGCAGGCGGAAGGCGATGTATTCATCATCAAATTCATCCAGCACCCGGCCTCTGACTTCCCTGCCTCTGACGTGGATCTGCGCTTCCATGCCGCCGGCCAGGGACGCCTGGTAAACATACCCGGAATCTTCCTTATGAAACCCATAGGCGAGCAGTTTTTCCGGTACTGCCCGCAGCTTTTCGAATAATTCACTTTCAATGCTCATGCTGAAATTGTAGCATGATATGTGCAGATTTTTGTGATTCCTGCTCTTTCTTTCTGCTATACTAATGCATCAGGAGAAAGACTATGGAAAAAGCGTTTGATTCCGAGAAGTACCTGCAGATGCAGAGAGACAAGATCCTGGAAAGGATCAACATGTTTGAAGGAAAGCTTTACCTCGAATTCGGCGGCAAGATGTTTGAAGATTTCCATGCCGCAAGGGTTCTGCCCGGCTATGATCCCAACAACAAGATCAAGCTGCTGCGTGAACTGAAGGAACATGTCGAGCTGATCATCTGCATCAACGCCGCCGACATTGAAACATCAAAGGCCCGCGGCGACAATGGCATCACCTATGACCAGGAGGTTTTCCGCCTGGTGGACACCCTGCGCTCGCTTGACCTGTTTGTCGGCAGCGTCGTCATCACCCAGTATGCGGGCCAGCCGGCGGTGAAGATGTTCCGGCGCCAGCTGCAGAGCGCCGGCATCAAAAGCTATCTGCACTATCCGATCAAGGGGTATCCCACCGATGTTGACTTTGTCGTTTCGCCGGAAGGTCTTGGCCGCAACCAGTACGTGCAGACCGAACGCAGGCTGATCGTCGTCACCGCCCCGGGACCGGGCTCCGGCAAGATGGCAACCTGCATCTCGCAGCTTTACAATGACGCCGCCAACGGCATCAAATCAGGCTATGCCAAGTTTGAGACCTTCCCGGTCTGGAATCTGGGCCTCCACCATCCCGTCAACCTTGCCTATGAAGCGGCAACGGCCGATCTGGATGATGTGAACATGATCGACCCCTACCATCTGGAAGCCTACGGCATCACCGCCGTCAATTATAACCGCGACATTGAAGTCTTCCCGGTGCTCAACCGCATCATCACCAGGATCCTGAACCGCTCGATTTACAAGTCACCGACGGATATGGGCGTCAACATGGTCGGCTACTGCATCACCGATGATGCAGCCGCCTGCACAGCCGCCAGACAGGAAATCATCCGCCGCTGCTTCCGCACGAAAGTGGACCTTGTCAACGACAAGGTGGATGAGTCCGCCGTCAACAAGATCGGCCTGCTCATGAATGAGGTCTCGGCCAGCGAAGATGACCGTCCCGTCATCGCCGTCGCCCGCCGCAAGGCCGAAGCGACCAACGATGCCGCCATGGCCCTGCAGCTGAGTGACGGCAGGATCGTCACCGGCAAGACGTCTGACCTGTTCGGGCCCAGCGCTGCCGTGATCATCAACTCGATCAAATGCCTGTCCGCCCTTTCCAAGGACACCCATCTGATCGAACCGGAATATGTCCTTCCGATCCAGGACCTCAAGGTCAACCACCTGGGCAACCGCAATCCCCGCCTGCATTCCGACGAGGTGCTGATCGCCCTGGCCATGATGTCGCTGAAAAATGAAAACGCCAAAAAGGCGATGGATACCCTGCCGCTTCTGAAAGGCGCCGAAGCACACTCAACGGTAATTCTCCCGCTTGAGGACGCGGTCGTCTTCCGCAAGCTCGGGGTGAACGTCACCTGTGACCCTGTCTACCATCAGAAGCGGCTCTACCGCAAGAAGTGAGGAAAGTATGGAACAGAAAACGCCCC
>JAFWCP010000479.1 GCA_017536845.1 Solobacterium sp.
GAATATGAACATCATCATCGGCTGTCAGGAAACCCAAGGCCTGACAGTTTCGTAAGAAGCGGGAGGAGAATATGAAATACATTGCGGGCGGCGTCTGTGCCGCCGAAGGATTTACCGCTGCCGGCATTCGGGCCGGCATCCGCAAGACCCAGACGAAGAAAGACCTGGCGCTGATTTACAGCGATACAAAAGCTGCCGCGGCGGCGGTCTATACGACCAACCTCGTCAAAGGCGCACCGTTAACCGTGACAAAGGCGAACATTTCGAACGGCTTTGCCCAGGCGGTCATATGCAATTCCGGCAATGCCAATACATGCAATGCCGACGGCATCGAGATTGCCGAAAAGATGTGTGCCTTAACGGCAGAAGTGCTGGATATTGATGCCAGGGATGTCGTCGTCGCTTCAACCGGCGTCATCGGCCAGCCCTTAAGCATCGACCCGATCGCTGAACATATTCAGGAGCTCAGGGATGCCTTGAGCAGGGATGGTTCCATTGAAGCCTGCCATGCGATCATGACAACCGATACAAAGGAAAAGGAAACCGCCGTTGAATTCACCATCGGCAATACCGTCTGCCATTTAGGCGGCATCGCCAAGGGCAGCGGCATGATCCATCCCAACATGGCCACGATGCTTGTCTTCCTGACAACCGACTGCGCCATCACTTCGGCTATGCTGGAAAAGGCACTGCAGGGCGATGTGAAGAATACCTTCAACATGGTTTCCGTCGACGGCGATACTTCCACCAACGACATGGTTGCGATCCTTGCCAACGGCAAGGCCGGCAATCAGGTCATCGACAGTGAAGGGGAAGCCTTTGAGATCTTCATGAAGGCGCTCAACTCCGTGACCGTGGATCTTTGCCGCCGGATTGCCGGCGATGGCGAAGGGGCGACCAAGCTGCTGGAATGCACCGTGAAGGGCGGCAAGGATGAAGCCACCGCAAAGACGGTTGCCAAAAGCGTCATCTGCTCCTCGCTGTTAAAGGCAGCGATGTTCGGCGAAGACGCCAACTGGGGAAGAGTCCTGTGTGCCATCGGTTACAGCGGCGCCGCCGTCGATCCGGATACGATCGATGTCAGCTTTGCCTCTGCCAATGGTGAAATCACCGTCTGCGTTGACGGCGCCGGCATACCCTTCAGTGAGGAAAAGGCAGCCGAAGTCCTGCATGCGGATGAAATCCGGATCCGGATCGACCTGAAGCAGGGCGATGCATGCGCAGCGGCATGGGGCTGCGATCTGACCTATGACTATGTCAAGATCAACGGGGATTACCGGACATAAGGAGCCAGCCATGAAGAACAATACGTTTTCCAATGCCGAGCGGGCCCAGGTGCTGACCCAGGCCCTGCCGTATATCCGCAAATACAACGGCAAGATCGTCGTCGTCAAATACGGCGGCAATGCCATGGTTTCCGAAGAACTGCGCCACCAGGTCATGCAGGACATCGTCCTGCTGACCCTGGTCGGGGTGAAAGTCGTGCTCGTCCACGGCGGCGGCCCGGAGATCTCCGACCTGATGCAGAGGCTCGGCAAGAAGCCGGTCTTTGTCAACGGCCTGCGTGTGACTGATGATGAGACGATGGAAATCGTCCAGATGGTCCTGGCCGGCAAGGTCAACAAGACGCTGGTCAACCTGCTGGAAGTCAACGGCGGCAAGGCCATGGGCATTTCCGGCATGGACGGCAGGCTGATCGAAGCTGAGATGAAAAACCCCGAGCTGGGCTATGTTGGCAGGATCACCGGCGTCAACATCCAGCCTGTCCTCGACCTGCTGGAAAAAGGCTATATTCCCGTGATTTCGACGGTCGGCTGCGATGAGCAGGGCCATACCTACAACATCAACGGCGACACGGCGGCAGCCTACATTGCCGGTGCGCTCAAGGCGGAAAGAATGATCATGATGACCGATATCACCGGCATCCTGGCCGATAAGGACAACCCGGATACGCTGATCCCGTATCTGACCCGGGAACAGGCAATCGAACTGTTCCATTCCGATATCATTGCCGGCGGCATGATCCCCAAGGTGGAATGCTGCATCGAGGCAATCCACCGCGGCGTCCAGTCGGTCGTCATCATGGACGGCCGGGTACCGCACTCAATCCTGATGGAGATCCTGACCGACGAAGGCGCCGGCACGATGATTGTCAACGAATAAGGAGGACAGCATGGATATTCAGAAAAACGATAAGACGTATATTGCCAATACCTACGCCCGCTTCCCGGTGACCCTGGTCAAAGGCAAGGGTTCCCGGGTGACTGATGAAAACGGGAAGGAATACATTGACATGGGTTCCGGCATCGGCGTTACCGCCTTCGGCATTGCCGATGATGTCTGGAAAGATGCTGTTACCGGGCAGCTGAACAGCCTGCAGCACATGTCCAACCTTTACTACACTTCGCCCTGCGTCAGGCTGGCGGAGCTGTTATGCAAAAGGACAGGCATGAAGAAGGTCTTCTTCTGCAATTCCGGCGCCGAAGCCAACGAAGGCGCCATCAAAGGGGCCAGAAAGTATGCGGCAGAAAAGAAAGGCCCGCAGTATTACAACATCATCACCCTGAAAAACAGCTTCCATGGCCGCACCCTGACCACGCTGGCAGCTACCGGCCAGGATGTCTTCCATAAGCTTTTCCAGCCGCTGACGCCCGGTTTTATCCACGTCGAGGCAGGCGATATCGAAGCCATGAGGCTTGCCGTGAAGGAAAACCCGACGGCCGGTATCATGATCGAAGTCATCCAGGGTGAGGGCGGTGTCAACGTCCTTGCCAAAGACTATGTCCAGGCGGTCGCAAAACTCTGCGAAGAAGAAGACATCATCCTGATTGTCGACGAAGTGCAGACCGGCAACGGCCGCACCGGAAAGCTGTATGCCTATATGAACTATGACATCCAGCCGGATATCGTTTCTACCGCCAAGGGCATCGGCGGCGGCCTGCCGCTTGGGGCGGTGCTTTTCGGTGCAAAGACACAGGATGTGCTGGGGCCGGGCGACCATGGTTCCACCTTCGGCGGCAACCCGGTCTGCTGTGCCGGGGCACTGTCCATCCTGGAGCGCCTGGACGATGATTTCCTTTCTTCGGTCAGAGAAAAGAGCGCTTATGTCTTTAATACGCTCAAGGGCTGCGAAGGCATTGAAGGCGTCTATGGCATGGGCCTGATGATCGGCATCAAAACCGTAAGACCGGCAAAGGAAATCGTGAACAGATGCATTGAAAACGGCGTCCTGTGCCTGACCGCGAAGGACAAGGTGCGTCTTCTGCCGGCGCTGAACATTCCGATGGAAGACCTGAAACAGGCCATCAGCGTCATCAAGGACGCCGCAAAGGAGGGGTTATGAATCTCAAAGGAAGACATTTTCTCAAGCTTCTTGACTTTACGCCGGAGGAACTGACAGCTTTGCTGGATCTGGCGGATGAGCTTAAGGCGAAGAAGAAGGCCGGCATCCCGCACCGGATGCACGAAGGCAAAAACATCGCCCTGATTTTTGAAAAGACCAGTACAAGGACACGCTGTGCTTTTGAAGTTGCCGCAAGCGATCTTGGCATGCATCCGGTATACCTGGATCCCAAGGCTTCCCAGATCGGCAAGAAAGAAAGCATCGCCGACACGGCAAAGGTGCTGGGCAGGATGTTTGACGGTATCGAATACCGCGGCTATGGCCAGACGCGTGTGGAAGCCCTTGCCAGATACGCCGGCGTTCCGGTCTGGAACGGGCTGACCGATGAATTCCACCCGACCCAGGTGCTGGCAGATTTCATGACCATCCGCGAACATTTCGGCTCCCTGAAGGGAAAGAAGCTTGTCTACATGGGCGATGCCCGTTTCAACATGGGCAATTCCCTGATGGCCGGCTGCGCCCTGATGGGACTGAATTTTGTCGCCTGCACCGATCCGAAGTACTTCCCCGATGCCGAACTGACGGCCGCTTGTGAAAAGGTCGCCGCCGAAAACGGGGCGAACCTCTGCTTTGAATCCGATATTGAGAAAGCACTGCCGGGAGCGGATGTCATCTATACCGATGTCTGGGTTTCCATGGGCGAACCGGAAAGCGTCTGGGCGGAAAGGATCCATGACCTGCTGCCTTACCAGGTCAACGCGAAGGCCATGGAACTGGCCGGCCCGCAGTGTGTCTTCATGCACTGCCTGCCCAGCTACCATGACCTGGAAACCGAAAACGGCAGAGAGATCTATGAGAAGTACGGTCTGAACGGCATGGAAGTCACCGATGACGTGTTCTTAAGCGAACAGTCGATCGTCTTTGATGAAGCGGAAAACCGCATGCATACGATAAAAGCGGTCATGGCGGCCACCCTATGAGCGAAAGAAAGGCATATCTGGTCTTAAGCGACGGCACCGTCTATGAAGGCGTCAGGATCGGCGCTCTTACCGATGCGGTCGGCGAGCTGGTTTTTACAACCGGCATGGTCGGCTATGTGGAGACGCTCACCGATCCCAGCTATGCCGGCCAGATCATCATGCAGACCTTTCCGCTCATCGGCAATTACGGTGTCTGCGAAGAAGATTTTGAAGGCCAGCCCTGTGCAAAGGGCTATGTCGTAAGAGAGCTGTGTGAAACTCCCTCCAATTTCCGCAGTGAATACAGTCTGGATGCCTTTCTGAAAAAGAACGGCATCCCCGGCATTGCCGGTATTGATACCCGCTCCATCACCCGCAGGATCAGAGAATACGGCGTCATGAACGCCAGGATCTGTTCGGCGCCTGATGAAGCGGGAATCAAAGACTACCAGGTGAGAGGCGTGGTGCCGGAAGTCTCCTGCACGCAGAAGATGTTCTTCGCGGCACAGGGAACAAAAAAGCACCACGTTGTCCTGCTTGATTATGGAGCGAAAAAGAACATCATCCGCAGCCTGAACCAGAGAGGCTGCGACGTGACGGTTGTGCCGCATGATACATCCGCAAAGGAAGTCATGGGTCTCAACCCCGACGGCATCATGCTTTCCAACGGTCCGGGTGACCCGGCCGAAAATACGGCTGAGATCGCCGTGATCCGGGAACTGCTGGGACAGGTGCCGGTATTCGGCATCTGTCTGGGCCATCAGCTGACTGCCCTTGCCAAAGGAGGGCAGACGGTCAAGCTCAAATACGGCCACCGCGGCGCCAACCAGCCGGTCCGTGACCTGGAAACAGGCAGGACCTACATCACCACGCAGAACCACGGCTATGCCGTTGTCAGCGAAAGCATGGCCGGCAAAGGAAGGCTTCGTTTTGTCAATGCCAACGACAACAGCTGCGAAGGGATGGATTATCCGGACGATCTCTGTTTTACGGTGCAGTTTCATCCCGAAGCGTGTGCCGGGCCGCGTGATACGGCCTTTCTGTTTGATCGGTTTATCCGGATGATGGAGGTGGCACATGCCGAAGGATAAGACGATCAGGAAAGTACTGGTCATCGGCTCCGGGCCGATCGTCATCGGCCAGGCGGCCGAGTTTGACTATGCCGGCGCCCAGGCCTGCCGTGTCTTACGGCAGGAAGGCATTGAAACGGTCCTGGTCAACTCCAACCCGGCCACGATCATGACCGACCAGCATCTGGCCGATGCCATTTATCTGGAACCGCTGACGCCCCAGACCCTGCGGCGCATCATCGCCCGGGAAAGGCCGGACGGCCTGCTGGCGGGCCTGGGCGGACAGACGGGCCTGACTTTGGCAATGCAGCTGAGCCGTGACGGAACCCTGGCTGAATACGGTGTCCGCCTGTTAGGCTCGGACCTTGATGCCATTGACAGGGCAGAAGACAGAGAACTGTTCCGGCAGACACTGGCCGAAATGGGCCAGCCGGTCATTCCTTCGGAAACAGCCGAAGATCTGGAAACAGCAGTCAGGATTGCGGATAGGATCGGGTATCCGGTCATCGTCCGGCCGGCCTTTACGCTTGGCGGCACGGGCGGCGGCATTGCCGAAAACGAGGAAGAATTCCGCATCATCGCCCAAAGCGGCCTGGACCTGTCGCCGATTACGCAGATCCTGGTCGAAAAGTGCATTTCCGGCTGGAAGGAAATCGAATTTGAAACGATGCGGGACGGGCTGGGAAATGTCATTGCCGTATGCTCGATGGAAAACCTCGACCCGGTCGGCATCCATACCGGCGATTCCATTGTCGTTGCTCCGGCCCTGACGCTGGCGGACAGGGAATACCAGATGTTAAGGAGCGCGGCTCTTGACATCATCACGAAGATCGGCATCGTCGGCGGCTGCAACTGCCAGTTTGCCCTGCATCCGGATTCGTTTGAATACGCCGTCATCGAAGTCAACCCGCGTGTTTCACGTTCGTCGGCCCTGGCTTCCAAGGCAACCGGCTATCCGATTGCCAAGATTTCAACAAAGATCGCCCTTGGCTACAGCCTGGACGAAATCACCAACGACATCACCGGCAAGACTTGTGCCTGCTTTGAACCGACCCTGGACTATGTCGTATGCAAGTTCCCGAAGTGGCCGTTTGACAAGTTTGCCGGCTCTTCAAGAAAACTGGGTACGCAGATGAAGGCAACCGGCGAAGTCATGGCCATCGGCCAGAGCTTTGAGGAAGCGCTGATGAAAGCGGTCAGAGGGGCAGAGATCTCACTGGATACGCTCAACTGTGCGCCGCTCAGCGATGCGGATATTCATGAACGTCTTGCCATGCAGGATGACCACCGCATCTTCACGGTGTTTGAAGCCAGCAAAAAAGGCCTCAGCATTGATGAAATCCATGCCATCACAAAGATCGACCGCTGGTTTCTGGCAAAGATCGCCGGCCTGGCAGCCTATGAAAAGCGCATTGCCGTCTCGTGCAGTGATGAAGATTACATGGCCGGCAAGCGGTACGGCTATCCCGACGAAGCGATTGCCCGCATCAGCGGAAGGAAGGACCTGCCGGAAGCGCATATGGCCTATAAGATGGTCGATACGTGCGGGGCGGAATTTGCGGCTGAGACACCGTATTTCTATTCCTGCTTTGATGAGGAATGTGAATCCGCTTCGTTTGAAAGGAGCGGGCGTGATGTCGTTATGGTTTTAGGCTCCGGCCCCATCCGCATCGGCCAGGGCATCGAGTTTGATTACAGTTCGGTGCACTGCGTCTGGACCTTAAGGGAAATGGGCTATGACGTCGTCATCGTCAACAACAACCCGGAAACCGTATCAACCGACTATGACACGGCCGACCGGCTGTACTTTGAACCGCTTTGCCGGGAAGATGTCATGAACATCATCCGGGTGGAGAAGCCGATCGGGGTGGTGGTTGCCTTCGGCGGCCAGACGGCGATCCGTCTGACCGGTTACCTGCATGAGCAGGGGGTTCGAATCCTTGGCACTTCCGCCGACAGCATCGACATCGCCGAAGACAGGGCCCGCTTTGACGCGCTGCTGGAATCCTTCGGCATTTCAAGGCCCAAAGGCAGAGGCGTCAACACGATGGCAGAAGCACTTGCCGCAGCAGAAGAGCTCGGCTATCCGGTGCTGCTAAGGCCTTCCTACGTCATCGGCGGCCAGAACATGACGATTGCCCGCAATGCATCGCAGACGGAAACCTACATGCGTACGATCCTGTCCGGCGGCATTGACAACCCGGTGCTGATTGACAAATACATGCCCGGAACAGAGCTGGAAGCAGACGTCATTTCCGACGGGGAAGATGTCCTGATCCCCGGCATCATGGAACATATTGAACGGGCCGGCGTCCACAGCGGCGACTCCATCGCCGTTTATCCGCCGTACAACCTGTCCGACCGTTTCCTTGCCCGTATCTGCGATGTCTCGACAAAGCTGGCCCTGGCCCTGGGCACAAAGGGGCTGGTGAATATCCAGTATCTGATCTATGACAATGAGCTCTATGTCATCGAGGTCAACCCGCGGGCATCAAGGACGGTTCCGTATATCTCCAAGGTCACCGGCGTGCCGATGGTCGATCTGGCCAGCCGCATCATGCTGGGGGCGAAACTGAAAGACCTCGGCTATGGCAAGGGCTTATGGCGCACACCGCCGTATTATGCGGTCAAGGTGCCGGTATTTTCGTTTGAAAAGCTCAATGACGCCAACTCGATCCTGGGTCCGGAAATGAAGTCAACCGGCGAAGTGCTTGGCCTTGGCAAGACCCTGGCGGAAGCGATGTTCAAGGGCCTGACATCGGCCGGCTTCACCGTGCCGACGCCTTACGGCAAAAAGGGCATGGGCGTGCTGGTTTCAGTGGAAACGGAAGACTATCCGGAAATCCTCGGCCTCGCCCGCCGTCTGCATGAGCTTGGCCTGACCCTTTACGCGACAAAGGGGACTGCCGAAGCCATCGCAACACTGGGCATCCAGGTGCACAGTGTTGCCAATGTTTCCGAATCGGAAGAGATTCATCAGCTGATGGAAAAAGGCGAGCTGTGCTATATCATCTACACCGGCGCTGTCAAGGATGCTACCATGGGTGATTACATCGCCCTGCATCGGAAGGCCATGCAGCTGGGAATTCCGTGCCTGACCTCGCTGGATACAGCGTCGGCCCTGGCGGAGATCATCGCCAGCCGCTACAACGAAGGCAATACCGAGCTTGTCGACATCACGAAGATGCGCCGGGAAAGACAGCGAATCGCGTTTACCAAGATGCAGGCCAGCGGTGATGACTACATCTTCATCGACAACCGCAGCCGCAGCATCACCTGTCCCGAATCCCTGTGCGTAAGCCTGTGCCGCAGCCATTTCGGCATCGGCGCCGACGGCATTGTGCTGATCGAGACGTCAGAGAACGCTGATATCCGCATGCGCACATTCAACAAGGATGGTTCGGAAGCCGGCATGGCCGGCAACAATATCCGCTGTCTGGCCAAATACATGCATGACCATGGCCTGACCGACAAAGAGAAAATCAGCGTGGAAACCAACAGCGGCATCCATGAAGTCAGCGTCTTTATCCGTGACGGCCGGGTCTCCTCGGCGGAAGCGGACATGGGCAGGGCTGATTTTGCGGCGTCAGCCGTACCTGTCATCAGCAGGCATCGTGAGGTCGTTGACAAGCCGATCACCATCGGCGGAAAGACATATCAGGCAACCTGCCTTTCCATGGGCAATCCCCATTGCGTAGTCTTCACCGATGACATTGATGTGCTGGATCTGGAAACGCTGGGCCCGCAGTTTGAACACGCAGAGATCTTCCCTGAGCGCACCAATACCGAGTTTGTCAGGGTTGTCAACCGCCCCAACCTGCGGATGCGTGTATACGAAAGAGGCAGCGGCGAAACCCTTGCCTGCGGCACCGGCGCCTGCGCGGCTGCGGCAGCAGCTGTCCGCCTGGGCTATTGTGAAGCAGGCAGCGAAATCAGGGTTACGGTTCTGGGCGGTGAACTGATGGTCACCGTGCATCCGGATCGTGTCCTGCTGAGCGGGGTCGTTTCGGAAGTCTTTGAAGGCAGCTTCGAATACTGATTCCGGGAAGGCCGCACCTTCAGCATATATCCAAAACATAGCAAAGGCATTCATGACCGCCATCACGGCGGATGAATGCCTTTTTCTGAGAGCCGGAAGATGAAAAGCAGGGATTTCAGATGCATTTATTCTCGGCAAAACTGCATAAATCCGTTAAGATATAGACAAAGGAGGACGAAGTATGGCGTTAAAGGAAACATTGCTGGAATTCCTTCAGATGCATAAAGGCGAAGTCCTGTCCGGTGAACAGCTTGCCTCAGGCCTCAATGTCACCAGGGCGGCTGTCTGGAAAACGGTCAGGGCTCTCAAGGAAGATGGCTACCAGATTGTCTCGCACGGCGGCAGGGGCTATGAATTCACAGCTGAAAATGATCAGCTGTCAAAAACCCAGATCTATGCCGCAGCCGAGGATGATCATTTTGATCTGGAAGTGTTTTCGGAAATCGATTCTACCAATACCTATGCCCGTTCCATCGCCCATAAGGCAAAAGACGGCACATACATCATAGCCAACCGCCAGACTGCCGGCCGGGGCCGGCATGGACATTCGTTCTATTCCCCGGCGGATACCGGTCTTTACGTGTCCTATATCCTCAAGGTCAACCGGCCGGCCGAACAGATCCTGAAGCTGACCGTTGCCGCTGCGGTTGCCGTCTGTGAAGCAATCCGTTCCTGCACATCGCAGGATCCGAAAATCAAATGGGTCAACGATATCTTTCTGGATCATCATAAGGTGGCCGGTATCCTCTGCGAGGCTACGCAGGATCTGGAAAGCCACATGGTCGACAGCGTCATCATCGGCATCGGCATCAACTGCCGGACCATCGAATTCCCGGAAGAAATTGAAAACATTGCCGGCTCGCTTGGCGGCGGGTTTTCACGGAGCACGCTGGCCGGAAAGCTGCACAGGCTGCTGAAGGAGTATACGGCGGAACTTGACAATCCCGCATTGATGGATCTTTACCGGCGTGATTCAC
>JAFWCP010000480.1 GCA_017536845.1 Solobacterium sp.
CGGCAAACTCTTCCACCGATATTTTCATCAGATCAGCAGCCTGTTCGTATGTATAGCCCTTTTCTTCGATCAGCTGCTGCACAATCATCAACTGGCCTTCAGTTTTGCCTTCTGCTTTTGCCTGTGAAACCATATAATTCATATAGTCAATATACTCACACATGTCACCTGCCTCATTGTGATCATTCTGCAGTCCGGAAGGTCTTTGTTCAATGTCAATTTCAAAAAGATTCATCCGGAAGCAGGCATGCAAAAGACAGCACTGAACTAAATTCAGCGCTGTCTTTGCCGAAAACACATTCAGTTTTCCGCAGCCTGTTCCGGCTGGTTCTGAGCCTTCAGAAATGCTTCGTACTTCTCGGCAAACTCTTCCACCGATATTTTCATCAGATCAGCAGCCTGTTCGTATGTATAGCCCTTTTCTTCAATCAGCTCATGCACAATCATTAACTGGCCTTCTGCTTTTGCCTGTGAATTCACATAGTCCATATACTCACACATATTGACTGCCTCCTTTCCTTTTTCGTTCACGATAGCAGCTGTGTATCGTGGGTCTTTGGTCAGTTCATACAAAGTCTGCCGCACTGCGTCCAGATGTTCAAGTCTGATGCCATCTCTGAATCTGAAATTCTTTTTATCCTTGCTGGCAACAAATCTTACGATTTCACCAAAACCGCCTTCCAGAGCCTGCAGTACTTTTTCATCCAGAAACTGCAGATCGATCACGTTTAACCTGTAATCGTTGATAAACGGTTTTAATCCCTCATCCGGTTTCAGAAGTGCATACAGGCTCTTCTTATCCGCCGGCCACTTCTCATCAGAATAGTTGAAGACAATTGTCACCACCGGATTGACCTGTGCAGCGTCAAGCTGGCTCCGGTATGCAGCACCGTCATAGCCATACACCCGGAGAATCATTCGCGGATCAATCTTTGTCTGATTTTCAATGCGAGAATTACGATCCTCATCTCATTGTCATCCGAGATGTATTTTGCTTCAGCCAGAACATCGCGGTCCTGTTCTTTCGCATCAATACCTTCCGTGTAATCACTCCAGGTTTCTTTCATAATCAGATTCTCAGGCTAGATGACAGGCCGATTCTGAAACAGTGACAGATTCGCCGCAATCGCGAATTCATCTTCGTACCTCAGAAGCTTTTTCTCTGAAATATCCTTTCCCGCCATATGATGAGCTCTCCTTTCTGTCAGAGTCATCTTATAATCAGCGGTGCGCACTTTCAGGAAAAGCGAGTCAGAATTTTTCGAAAAACCTCTGTTTTTTTTGAAAATATCAAATATTCTGGACAAATTCCCGTTTTGCACACAATGAGTGGTTGTAAATATCACAGCTTTGCACGTTCATTTATGCCTGAGATTGTCTTTATTTTAATATCTGCCTTTCGGAAGTACAAGTTCACATTCTTCTTAACCCTCATCTTCCCGGGGCCATTCATACAGCTGTGCTTCATAAGGCCTCAGTTTTCCGATGACCGGCCTGTTCAGATAGTTGTCCAGAAGCAGTTGAGCCCGTGAAGGATCATATCCTTCAGGCAGCCGATACCTGATGGGATGTTCGCTGAAGGAGAGGATGACCAGCACCCGTGAGTCCAGCCATACCCTTTCATACATGTACAGATCTTTACGGCGGTGCTCGTATTCGCGGTAGGTTCCTTTCAGCAGTGTTTCATTGTTCTTACGCAGGGCCAGACAGCGGCGGTAGAAATTGAGAATGCTGAAAGGGTCGTTTTCCTCCGCTTCCACATTCACCGCCCTGTAATCCGGATGGACATAGAACCAAGGTTTTCCGGTCGTAAAGCCGGCATTCTCGCTTCTGTCCCACTGCATCGGGGTCCGGGCCGCATCACGGCTGGAAATATGGATCCGGTGCAGCCTTTTTTCCTCTGACTGCCAGGTGAAGAAGGTATGGTAGGCGCTCTTGGATGAGACATCGTTGTACTTGTCAATGGAATCCAGTTCAATGTTGGTCATGCCGATTTCCTGGCCCTGGTAGATAAACGGACAGCCGGGCTGGAAGATGTAGCTTGCTGCAAGCACCGTGCCGGACTCGCGCCAGTAGCGCATGCTGCCGTAACGGGAGATGACGCGGGGATGGTCATGGTTTTCCAGATACAGCGCGTTCCAGCCCTTGCCCGCCAGCGTTTCCTGCCAGTGGGTAAAGGCTTTTTTCAGCTTCCGCAGGGAGAAGGGATGATGGACATACTCCACCATGATGCAGTCAGCAGACATCGTATCAAACTGGATCATCATATCCAGCACACGGTCTTCGCCGCCGACATACTGCAGTGCCGTTTCAGCCGGGGTAAAAGGTGCTTCCCCGATCTGGATGACGCCGTATTCCCTTGCCACATCACGGAATTCCTTCAGGTAGGTCAGAAGGTTGGGCCCGTCTTTGTAGAAAGGAAGGCCGTTGATGGCGGGCAGGAAAGGAATGCCGTCAGGCAGTTTTTCATGCTTGGAGATGTACGTGATGACATCCTCCCGGAAGCCGTCCACGCCCATATCCAGCCAGAAGCGCATGATCCCCTTCACTTCTTCCCGGACCTTCGGATTGTCCATGTTCAGGTCCGGCTGCTTTTTCGCAAACAGATGCAGGTAATACTGTCCTCTTTCTTCGCAGTATTCCCAGGCCAGGCCTTCAAACTGGCTGTACCAGTTGTTGGGCGGCAGCTTGTTTTCCCCTTTGAAGATGGGGTCGCGCCAGATGTAGTAATCACTGTAAGGATTGTCCTTCCCCTTCCTGCTTTCCAGGAACCAGGGATGTTCGTCGGAGGTATGGTTGATGACCAGGTCCATCAGCACCTTCAGGCCAAGCGCGTGGGCTTTGTCCAGTACCTTTTTAAACTGGTCAAGCGTCCCGTAATCGGGATGGATGTTCCGGTAATCGGAGATGTCGTAGCCATAGTCGGCATTGGGCGAAGGGTAGATCGGGGAAAACCAGATCCCGTCCACCCCGAGGGAGGCAATGTATTCCAGACGGTCGTAAACCCCGTACAGGTCGCCGATCCCGTCGCCGTTACCGTCGGCAAAGCTGCGGATCCAGATCTGATAAAACGCCATGCGGCGGAAATCATACTGTTCCATACAGGCCTCACGCTTTCCAGATTTCGTCCAGCTGGTCGCGGATGTCGGTTTTCATCTCGTCGAGATAACGGTCGAAATTGTCTTCGGCTTCCTGGATGTTTTCCAGCATGCCCATGGCGCTTTCCCTGAAGTCGTTGAAGAACGCCCTTCTGACCTTCCGGTACTTGTCCCAGCCCTCCATGGACAAGGCGGTCAGGGAAACCAGGAAATCGGTCGGGTCTTTTGCCCGCACAAGCCGGCCCTGCTTCTTCAGTTCCAGCACTTCCATGTAGCGGTGATGGGCCAGGGCGACGCACTCTTCCCAGGAAAGATAAATTTCATCCATCGCATTCATGCCGACCTCATGCAGGTGGGGAAGGTCGGTGCTGGCTTCCTTTAACAATGCGGCCATGGCCTCCGGCGTTTCCTGAATCGTAAAGCCGTTGCGGCCGTCGGTGATGCCTTCCGCCGCGCAGGAGCCTTCAATCAGCACGCTGGCCAGGCCGCAGGCTGCTGCTTCTCTGACCACCAGGCCGTTGGTATCAAAGGTGGACGGGAATAAGAACAGGTCGGCCCGGGTGTTCCAGGCCCGCAGCACATCCCGGTCATAGATCGGGCCGGTAAAGATCACCTTGTCTCGGATCTTCAGCTTTTCCGCCTGCTTTTCCAGCAGTTCCCGGTCCGGGCCCTTGCCGATGAAAACCATCCGGAAATCCTGGCCGCTGTCTGAAAGCAGCTTCAGCGCATCCAGGATCAGCGGCAGTCCCTTGTAGGTCATCATGCGGCCGACAAACAGGAACATCGGCACGCCTGCCGGTAGGTCATAGCCGGCCACCGCCTGGGCAACAAGGTCATCCGCAACCCTGCCCTTGGCAAAGTCGACGCCGTTGTTCATGACCCGGTATTTCCCCGAGTAGCCAAGCGCCTTCAGGCTTTCGCCGGCGCCTTTGGAAACCACCCAGACATCATCACAGGCTTCAATGTTGGACACCATGGCCTGGATGCCTTCTTTCGCCAGCGGCTTGATTTTCACCGTCCGTTCGATGTCGATGTCATACTTTGTATGATAGGTAAACACAACCGGCGCATCCGTCTGTTCCCGCAGGATCCGGGCAATAATGGTTGCCGAAGCGGGACAGTGGCTGTGGATGATTTCCGGTCTGAAATCACTCAGCAGCGAAACA
>JAFWCP010000481.1 GCA_017536845.1 Solobacterium sp.
AACATCGGATACTCAGGAGGCCGGAGATCACTGGAAAGCCATATCAGAGCAATTGCAATGAACAACTTTGGCATACAATTCGGCCAGTATGCTTTCTTAACGCAACGATATCCGGAAGATGTTACTGTAATATCCAGGTTTGAAGTGCTGAAATACATTACTGCCAACGATAAAGACAGGATGAAAGATACGGATGCGGCCAGGTATTACGATATCATCGAACAGAGATATCCTGCTATAAAACTCTGTGCTGATATATGGAATGACTTTCACTCCATCCTTATGGGCAAGGATCCCGACAAGCTGGATGGGTTTCTGGAAAAATATGATGCGTCAAAAATATCTCCGTTTGTAAACGGAATCAAAAAAGATATCGCCCCTGTCAAAGCCGCGATATCTTCCCCGGTAAGCTCAGGTTTCGTTGAGGGCGGCAACTGCCGTTACAAAGCTACCAAGCGTCTCATGTTCGGCAGAAGCAGCATCCATCATCTGTTCCTGAAGACTTATACGATATCTATTATAATGCGTACCGGCAAGACTGTTAGCGATTTAATTTGTCATTGGTTTCAATCATAGAATTCTTTCTCCCCTTACTATCGTTGTTTTCATGCGCTTACACCGAATAAAAGAGACATCCTGTTCGAATGTCTCTTGGCTTGATCAGACCGGTTTCACACTCTTTGCGTAAGATCCCTGTTTCCAGCCGGATCTTTTCGTTTATTCGGGTTTGTGGATCTTCCCTTCCAGGAAGTGCTTGCGGCATAAGGCCACGTATTCGTCATTGGCCCCGAGCATGACCTGGGACCCGGTACGGACGATGCCGTTGGCATTGTAGCGGGCATTGCATGTTGCCTTGCGGCCGCACCAGCACATCGTCTTGACTTCATGGATCTCATCGGCCAGCGCCATGAGCCTTGCACTGCCTTCAAAGAGATTCAGCTGGAAGTCGGTGCGCAGGCCATAGCACATGACCGGCACCTCGAGGTCATCGACAATGTGGGCAAGGAAATCAATCTGTTCCTTGCTGGCGAACTGGATTTCATCCACGATAACGGCGTTATATGTCTTCAGTTCCTCGTCGCTCATGTCATAGATGTCCGAAAGCAGCACGCATTCCTTTTTCAGGCCGATGCGGGAGCGGATGATGTTCGTGCCGTCACGGGTATCAATGTTTGTCTTGGCCAGCAGTGCCTTCTGGCCCCGTTCGGTATAGTTATAATGCACCATCAGGGCATTGGCTGTCTTGGAAGACCCCATGGCCCCGTAATAGAAGTAAAGTTTTGCCATATGTTATTTCCTATCTGTGCTTTCTGATATAAACGCGGTAGTAGACCAGGGATACGGCCCCGGTGACCAGCAGCGGCACCATGTAGCCGGTGATCAGGATCGGGATCAGCCCGGCCACCTGTTCGCCGTTGATGATCAGCGATGCCGAGGTATTGCCCAGGTAAAGCATGCCGATCAGGGCGATGCCGCCGTAAAGAAGAAGGATTTCGTGGTTGATTGCCCTGTCGACGTCTTCATCCAGGAAGCCGAGGAACCGCAGGATGCGGAAATTCCTGATGCGGCCGGTGATGATCGTAAACAGGGTGAACATGATCGACATCAGCTGCAGGATGTTCATGACCACAAACGATACCAGCACCAGCATGATCTCCATCGGATGGTCGGTGGACATCATCATGCTTAACAGCACGATGGCGCTGATGATCAGCAGCAGGATGTTCTTTTTCAGGCGCCGGAAATCATCACGGAGAAAGCCAAGGGAAGCCACCTTAAGAGGCTGGTTGATGTGCTTTTCCCGGATCAGCCTGTCCAGGGTCGGTACGAGCATGCTTGAGATGCACATCAGCAGGCCGACCAGTGAAATCAGCGCCATCAGGAAAATCGTTTCCTTGTCGACATAGAAACCGGCAAACGGCGCCAGGAACAGCACAAGCGCAAATATGCCGCGGACAGCAGGCGAAAAGGAAAAGCTGAAATTGAACGTCCCCCGCATATCCACGCCGGTGCCGTTATCAATCATCAGGTTCTTTGCCATATTGCGATAGGCATAGGCCAGGTTGAGGATCGTCGTCCAGAAGATGACATACAGCAGCACCAGCGCCGTCGCCAGGGCGGCCGATGGCAGGATCTGGATCTGCATGGAACTGGCCAGGATCAGGCTGAGGACAAGGTTCAGCAGCGGGATCAGCACGATCGAAATCAGGATACCGACCGGGATTGCCGTCACCAGCAGCAGGAATGTCTGCGACAGCAGAACTGCACGAGCTGGAAATAGGAGGCACCGCAGATCAGCTGCACGCCCAGTGCCTTGGCCTTGCTTTTGACAAAGAAGTCATTCGCAAAGAA
>JAFWCP010000482.1 GCA_017536845.1 Solobacterium sp.
GCGTAAAGCCTTCTTTTTCAAACCGCGGCGCCTTGATTAGCAGGCTGGCGTCGGGAAAGGGTTCCTCTGCCTGCGGCAGCACCCTTAAGACAAGGTCGCGGTCATTTCTGTTTCCGACCTGCTGGGTGACAAAATACCCGCCAGGCTTTAACAGCCGGAAGATTTCATGAGGATCAAAATCGCCATGACGGTTGATGATCAGGTCAAAGCTTTCATCTTCAAAAGGAATGGCAGATGCATCGCCGCACTCTTTGAAATCAATGCCAAGGGGAAGCAGCTTTTCTTTGCACAGTTCCACATTGGGCGGGTAGCCTTCCGTGGCTGCTGTCAGATCGTATGGGTGATGCAGGGAAAGCAGGTATTCCCCGCCGCCGGTATCATAGTCCAGTACCCTTGTCTTTTCCGTCAGGTAATGGCGGACAATCGCGTCATAGTCCCAGGGCAGATTTCCTTCTTCTTCATACCTGCTCTTAATATGGGAAAAATCCCAGCCATGGATGTGCGCACACTGTTCTTCCGCTTCCCATTCCTTTTTCAGCTTCTCCCTGTCTTTTTTCATGTTTCACATCTCCTGCTGTTTCATGATACGGGCAGAAGAAAGAAAGTTCAATATACCGCTGCTTTCATTCAAAAAAGCCCCCTTCCCGGCCCGGGAAAGAAGCATGAAAATCTGGCTGACGCCCTTCAGCTGCGATAGACATCCAGGTCCAGCAGGCCTTCATTGCGGGCTACGACCAATGCTGCGGCGACGTCGCCGGTGGTATTTGAGACGGTGATAAAGGTATCCAGGAACGGATACAGGCCGATGACCAGGCTCAGAGCATGCATCGGCACGCCGATGGTTTCCAGGACTGCACCCAGCCAGACAATGCCCACGCCTGGGATGCAGGGGGATCCCAGGGAAAGCAGGACAATGGTCAGCGACAGCGACAGCAGGGCCGAAGGCGGAACGACAATGCCGTACGCCCGGGCCAGAAACAGGCCGGCCACCGCCATCAGGATGCAGCCGCCGTCCATGTTGACCATTGCCCCCAGCGGGATGGAGAAACCGGCGACCTTTTCCGAGATGCCGAGCTTTTCGGTGCAGATGGCCATGTTCACCGGTATTGCCGCTGAAGAGGAAGCACTGACAAGGCTGACGGCCATGCCCCTGCGCATCTTGCGGAAAAAGGGAATCGGGTTCAGCCGTCCGGCCAGAAGGATGAGCAGCCCATAGACGGCAAACATGGCCATGATGGCGGCAATGATCAGCCCCAACATGCCAAGCACAGCCGCAAAGGATTCCCTGCCCTGGGTATGGATCATCAGCACGACCGCGCAGAACTCAGCAGCCGGCACAAAGCGGGTGATGAAGGATGTGACCGTGACGCACAGGGAATTGCAGGCTTCAAAGAAATCCTTCAGCATCGTCGTGTATTCGCCGATGGCATTGACGGCGCATCCGCACATGACCCCTAAAAACATGATCTGCAGCGTATGCACTTCGATAAACGGCGTGATGAAGTTATCCGGAATGATGCCCGTCAGGATCATGCGGACCGATGTATCCATCCCGGAGCTGACAAGCGTGCCGGCAGCCGTATCCGACGGCAGCAGGGCAAAGCCGAGCTTGCCGGGATGGAACATCTGTGAAAGCATGATGGAAACCAGCACCGAAATGACGGTCGTAAACAGATAGACGGCCATCACCCTGGCCCCAAGCCGGCCCAGCTCGCTGAGATTTTTGAACTGGGCAATCTGGGCAACCATGGAAAAGAAAATCAACGGTGACAGCATGGACTGCAGGCCGCGCATGAACATGTCGTTGGCCGGTTCCAGAACATACGAACAGATATCCCGGGAGACTTCCGGCGGAAACAGAACGTTCAGGAAATAGGCAA
>JAFWCP010000483.1 GCA_017536845.1 Solobacterium sp.
CATATGCACGACCTCTCCCTCTATACAAGCACCAACGCCATCCAGCTCAACGACCCGGTCAAGATGTACCTGAAGGAAATCGGCCGTGTCCCGCTGCTCAAACCGGAAGACGAGCCGGAAATTGCCAAGCGGATTGAAGCCGGTGACGAAGAGGCGAGAAGCATCCTGATTTCCGCCAATCTGCGTCTGGTTGTTTCCATTGCCAAGAAGTATGTCGGCCGCGGCATGCTGTTCCTGGACCTGATTCAGGAAGGCAACATGGGCCTTGTCAAGGCAGTCGAGAAGTTTGACTACACCAAAGGCTTCAAGTTCTCAACCTATGCGACATGGTGGATCCGTCAGGCCATCACCCGCGCCATTGCCGACCAGGCAAGGACGATCCGTATCCCGGTGCACATGGTTGAAACCATCAACAAGCTGACCCGTGTCCAGAGACAGCTCGTCCAGGAACTCGGCAGAGATCCCACGGCGGAAGAAATCGCTGCGAAGATGGACGGCATCTCCCCGGACAAGGTCCGCGAGATCCAGAAGATTGCGCTCGAACCGGTTTCACTGGAAACCCCGATCGGTGAAGAAGACGACTCCCACCTCGGTGACTTCATTGAAGACAAGGATGCGCTCTCTCCCGACCAGTACGCTTCCAGCCAGCTGCTCAAGGATGAAATCAACAACGTCCTGGCGGGGCTGACGGAAAGGGAAGAGAAGGTGCTGCGTCTGCGCTTCGGCTTATATGACGGCAGAACCAGGACCCTGGAAGAAGTCGGCCGTGAGTTCAATGTCACCAGAGAGAGAATCCGTCAGATTGAAGCAAAGGCGCTTCGCAAGCTGAAGCATCCGACCCGCTCCAAACGGCTCAAGGACTTCTTTGACAAGTGATGAGCAGGCGGATTGAAGTATTAGCAGAAATGGTTAATGAAGGCGCGGTGGTGGCGGATATCGGCACCGACCACGCCTTTCTTCCGATTCTGCTTCGCAGGAGCGGCCGGGCAGAAAAGGTCTATGCCTGTGACGTCCGCAGCGGCCCTCTGCTGGCGGCGAAGAAGAATATCGAAAAGGCAAAGGTCAGCGGTATCGAGACCATTCTTTCCGACGGCTTTGCCAATGTACCCGCCGATGCAAAGACAGCAGTCATTGCCGGTATGGGTTACTTTACGGCTGTAAAGATCCTCGAAGACGCGTCTGCAAGGCTGGGGGACTTTGACCAGATCATCGTCGAAGTCAACCGCGAAGAAGAACGCATGCGGTCCTGGATCAGCGAACATTGCTTCACGATCCTCGATGAACGGTGTGTCTATGAAAAGGGATTCGACTATGTATGCATCAGCTTTGCAGCATTGCAGCATGCGCCTTACAGCCGGGAAGAGATCCTTCTAGGCCCGATGCTGTTAAAAAAGAAAGAAGCCGCCTTCCTCGCGATGTGCGAAAGAAAGCGGCAGCTCATTCTTGATATTCTCTCCAGGCGCACCCGGCAGGATGAAACAACGCAGGCGCTGCAGGAAAAACTTGCCATCTACAGCAAAATAAAAACGTGATTCAGGTCACGTTTTCTTTTATGCTAAACCATTCACTGCCTTAGCAAGTCTGGATTTCTGACGGGCGACGTAGTTGCCATGCTTGATGTTGTTAACTTCCGCCTTATCAAGAATCTTGTTCGCTTCGCTCAGTGCAGCAACAGCCGCTTCTTTATCATTCGCTGCGACAGCCGCGTGAACCTTCTTCAGAGCTGTTTTGAGCTGGCTCTTCTGTCCTGCACGGGCCTGCTGTCTCTTCAGATTGGTGAGAGCACGCTTCTTCTGCGACTTGATATTTGCCATTGAGTTCACCTCCCGTTTCTTTAACCGGAGGAAATTATAGCAAAGCAGGATTTAAAATGCAATGAAAAACAGTCCGAATGCGTTATAATGAATGCCATTGGAGGTAAACGCATGGTACATACACGTATTGTTTTCTTCGGCACTTCCGAATATGCCGCTGAAATGTTAAAGGAATTATCGGCTCTCGGCTATGAAATTGCGGCGGCGGTAAGCCAGCCCGACAAGCCTGTCGGCCGGAAAAGAATCCTTGAAAAAACACCCGTACATGCGGCCGCGGATACCCTCGGCATTCCTGTGATTGCCCCCGAACACCTCAAGGAACAGATCGATGATGTCCTGGCGTATGAACCCGAGCTCATCGTCACATGTGCTTACGGCCAGTTCGTGCCGCAGGCCATTCTTTCTTATCCGAAGTACGGCTGTCTGAATATTCATCCCTCCCTGCTGCCGAAGTACAGAGGGGGAGCGCCGATCCATTACGCCATTCTCAACGGCGACAGGGAAACCGGTGTCTGCCTGATGGAAATGGTGAAGAAAATGGATGCCGGCAGGGTCTTT
This sequence comes from Solobacterium sp., assembly GCA_017536845.1. Next base: position 2,373 of record JAFWCP010000483.1, read on the forward strand.
GCCTGCCGCCGTCTTGCCATCGGCGATGATGAAACCCTGCAGGAGCTGTCGGTGCGGCTGATTGAAGCGTCCCGGCTGCTGCTGAGAGAAGACCTGCCGAAGTATCTGGCCGGCGAGCTGCCCGGCACTGAGCAGGATGAAGACAACGTCGTGATTGCCCGCAATATCAGCCCGGAAGAAGAGAAAGTCGTCTTTGCCGAAGAGGATGTCACGAAAGCCTACAACCACATCCGGGCAATGATTGACTGGCCGGTGTCCCATGGTGTCATCGAAGGAAAACGCATCCGCTTCCTCAAGGCCCGCAAAACGCTTGAAGAACACGAAATGGTGCCCGGCACGGTTGCCGGCTTTGAAAACAAGGCCATGAAGATCGCCGCAAAAGGCGGCTTTATCCATATTTATGAACTGCAGCCGGAAGGGAAAAAACCGATGCCGGCATCTGCCTTTGCCAACGGCGCCGGCAGGACTCTTATCGGAAAGGTATTTGACTGATGGATCAGAAACATATTCGTAATTTTTGCATTATCGCCCATATTGACCATGGCAAAAGCACTCTGGCCGACCGGATCCTCGAGATGACGGAAACTGTCACCGCCCGGGATATGAAGTCGCAGATGCTCGATGACATGGATCTGGAAAGAGAAAGGGGCATCACGATC
>JAFWCP010000484.1 GCA_017536845.1 Solobacterium sp.
TCATGATTTACCCCACAACTTACCCCATTTACCCCATGATTTACCCCACGACTTACCTCATTCACTGCAAAAATCACCTGATGGAAGAAATATCTGATCGAACACATCGGCAATAACCGAAGCGGTTACTGGAAAGTGATCATGCCGGATTCGGAGTGATTACAAAACAGGTCAGAATCAAAGAAGCTGCAGGATCTTCCCGCAGCCTCTTTTATAAGTGTTGTGTGAATTATCTGGTGATGACATCAACAGGGACGTTGAAGATTCTGGCAACCTTGAGAATCGTATCAATGTGCCTGACGTTTGCCGCTGCCATGTGGTGGGTAGGTCCTGCTTCAGACCATCTGTTTACAAATTCTCTTGCGCCGATGGCAAAGCGTGTCCGCATGTTGGTATCGCCGAATTCGAAGATCGGTCCTTCTTCGTTGATGCCTTCCGCACAGACAAACTTGAAGTGTCCGTCCCTGTCCTGCGTGATGGCCAGGTGGGTGACAGGCCCGGCCGGGGGATAGAACTGGGTCAGGTAGCCGCCGCCTGTCTTGCCATGGAAGATGGGGACAATCTTCATCTTCGGCTTGCGGGCAGTGGAGATATCAGCATCGCCGGAGCCGGAATGGCCGATGATGCAGATGTCTTCGTTGAAGTCGATGGAATACATCTCTGATAACTGGCCGGTGCCGGCGATGGTCTTGAGAATCGACATGGCCATGGCGACTTTGATATCCCCTTCCACGGCACAGGCTGTTCCCTGCTTTATCAGCATCGAGAAGGCCGGGATGAGCATGCTGTCGAGCTTGCCGGCAATGCCCTGGGAGAAACCGTCATAGTGCGAGGCAACCAGGCCGATCTGCTCATCCTTGACCCAGTTTTCAAAGGCAATGACATACCTGGCCATGTCCCAGACCTGTTCAATGCTGCCGCCGCCTTCGATTTCAAAGGTATCCAGGATTTCCTGTGCCTTGGCCTGAATGGCATTATCATCGTTGATGTCATCGGCAATGGCCCACATCTTTTCCCAGTCGAACTGCTTGGTATAGACCCACATCCTGTGGTAGAGGTTGGTTTCATCAATGTAGAGGTCCATCATCCCGGGGTAGGGACGGCCGATCTGGGCAAGGTTGGTATCACGGAACCTTCTTCTGACCTGGGCAGCCGTGCACCACTGTTCGATTTCCTTTGCTGCCTGCGGGTCGCCGCCTTCGACAACGCCGGTGATGACGGCATAGCGCTTGCCTGCCCTCTGCAGGTCGGCGGTCATTTCGCCGACAGCGCCGCAGGCATACAGTTCACCCAGCCAGGTGGCATTGTCGGTATTGGCATAATCCGGGGCTTTGCGCTTCTGCATGTTGACAAGGACGACCGGGACATCCAGATCCCTTACCGCCGGCAGCATGTTGTAGCTTGTCGCATAGGTCAGCAGCTGGACAATCACCAGGTCGACGTCAGCGGCCCTGAACCTGTCGCCGGCTGCCTGGGCGAGTTCCTTGGTGGTGATGATGCCGCCGTCAATGATGTCGACGGTATCGGGAAGGGTTTTCCGGAAGGCTTCATACTGGCTATTGAATTCCGGTACGAGGGAAGGAAACTGAGGGAGGTAGGCGCCTAAGGCAATGGCGAATACGCCGACTCTTGCTTTGGTATTGACTAACATGGTTATTCTCCTTTTTCAAATAAGAATCTCTCCGGCAGGGTGACGTGGAAGTCTTTTGCCAGGGCTCTGAAGTTGTCGGGGGTGATGGTCTGGCGCTTTGCGCCGGTCATGCTTAAGGTCTTGACCAGGATTTCAGCGGATTTTTCAATCGTATGCATCAAGCCGAAGGTTGTATCGAAGTCCTGGCCGGAGGCAAACATGCCATGGTGGGCCCAGATGGCAGCGTCGTACTTTTTCATCAGCTCGCTGGTTGCAACGGCGATGTCCCGGCCGCCGGGCACCATCCAGCCGACAACGCCGATGCCGTCAGGGAAGACCACCGGGCATTCGGTTGCCATTTCCCACAGCTCCCTGGTAAATGCTTCATCGGTCAGGGGCAGGACGAACGTCAGGGCAATGACATTGGTCGTATGGGCGTGGTAGATGACTCTGTGGGTATTGTTGCTGGCGATCTTTTTGACTTCGTGGTTCATAAGGTGGGAAGGCAGTTCGGATGTCGGCCGGCCGCCGTTGCATAACCCCCACAGCAGACGGTAGTTTTCTCCCTTGTCATCGAGTTCAATGATGCAGGAGGTATCTTCAGGATCCAGGATCACATTGCGGAAGTACTTGCCCGAACCGGTGACCATGAAGTATTCATTGGCCAGATCCGGCACGTCTGTGCCGATTTCCTTCCATTCGGAAGGGGCATGGAAGTATGGCCTGACTTCTTCGATCTCGTCCGGCTTCAGGCGGTAGGAAAGGTTGCCGCCGTTTCTTTCGTGCCAGCCCTGCAGCCAGCCATCGTTGCATACTCTGATAAATCCCTGTACAAACTTTACATCCAGAATGCTCATTGCGGTTTTACCTCCTTGATTTCAAAACTCTCGCGAATGATATTTCTTGCCTCCTGAAGGGAGGTGATTTCGTTTTCCGCCATCATCTGCACCAGCAGGTTGCCAAGGGCAGTCCCTTCGGTCGGGCCGGCATAGACGGGCAGTGAAGCGGCATTGGCAGTCAGCTGGTTCAGGTACATGTCCTGGCTGCCGCCGCCGACAATGTTAATGGAAGTGTATTTCTTCCCGGTCAGCCGTTCCAGGGAAGCAATGGCTCCGGCATACTCATCGGCCAGGGAAAGATATACAGTCCGCATGACTTCACCGGTTGTTTCGGGAATCGGCTGGCCGGCTTCGGAACAGGCCTTCTTTACTTCTTCGATCATGGCAGCCGGGGCCAGGAAGCGGTCATCATCCACATTGACATGGGCTTGGAAGGACTGCGCTTCTTCAGCGGCTTTGATCAGCTGGGGGAAGGAAGGCAGGTTTCCGTTTTCATCGGCCAGCTCCCTGCGGATGGACTGGATCATCCAGAGGCCCATGATGTTTTTGAGATAACGGAAGCGGTACTCATAGCCGCCTTCGTTGGTGAAGTTGAGCTGTCTGCTTTCTGAACCGGTGATGGGTTCTTTGTTTTCCACGCCTAATAAGGACCAGGTGCCGGAGGAAAGGAAGACAGCGTTGTCATCCTTTGCCGGCACGGCCAGAAAGGCAGAGCCGGTGTCATGGGTGGCAGGCAGGATGACCTTCATGTTCAGGCCTGTTTCGGCCTGAACCTTTTCTGTGAATGCA
>JAFWCP010000485.1 GCA_017536845.1 Solobacterium sp.
TTATCATCAACACAGCTTCCTACAGCTCGTATCATTTACCCTTTCTTAATCAAGCCGTGAACTTTCGGATCACCTGAAAACCGGCTGGTTTCAGCCGGTCAGATCCAGTCATAATTGCCGCCGGTCACTGCCAGCGAAAGCAATGTATCATACTTCTCCACATTCTCTTCGCCATCAATCACCTCGAGCAGCACAGCGGTTTCATCTTCCGCAGGCATTTCATCATCGGGGCCGATTTCCATATTCGGCACCACGCCGCAGTCCGGGCAGATGATCCTGGGACCGATGCGTTCATCCAGAAACCTGCTGCCGCACCTTTCACATTCATAGAAGCCGCATCTCTGCGTTCCGTCTTTTACATAATACATGGTTATCCTCCTGTCATCCGGTTCAGTATGACCGGTCCGTTCTTTTTCAGCCATTCATCGCAGGCCCAATAGTTTGGAAAGACCCGTAAGACTTCCCGATAGAAGGCGTCTGAATGGTTCATATATTTTCTGTGGCAAAGCTCGTGCACGATGACCGAATCAATCACCTCTTTCGGGCAAAGCATGAGCAGGCAGTTGAAGTTCAGGTTCCCTTTGGAGGAACAGCTGCCCCAGCGTGTTGTCTGGTTGCGGATGGTGATCCTTCCGAACGTCACGCCGATCTTTGCCGCATATTCCTTCGCTCTGGGCGGGATATAGGCAAGTGCCTGATCAGCCAGATCTTTGATATCATCATAGGACAAAGCATCGCCGACGACCGGGCTGCTGGCCCGGTTCTCTTTCATCTTTGCCAGATGGCTGTCGATCCAGTGCTCTTTTTCTTTCAGGAACGTGATGATCCGCTCATTGCTCATCTGCAGCGGCGCCTTGACCACGATTTCCATATTCCGGGTGATCTGCACCGCAAGCGTCTTCCGCCGGGATCGGATTACCTTGACTTCATTCAGATTCATTGATCCTCCAGATTTGTTTCTTTCACGATGTAGTTCGGCCTGCCCTTGGTCTCTGTATAGATCTTGGCAATATACTGGCCGATGATGCCCAGGCAGAACAACTGCAGGCCGCCGATGAAGATGATCACACAGATCGTAGAGGCCCAGCCTGCCACCGGGTCGCCGAACAGCAGTTTTCTGACGACAATAAATACCAGCATCACCCCGGCAAACACGGTCATTAACAGGCCGAACCAGGAGGCCAGTGACAGCGGCGCTTCCGAGAAGGAAATGATCCCATCCAGCGCATACCTGGTCAGCTTGACAAAGCTCCATTTCGACTTGCCGGCCGAACGTTCCACATTTTCATACGTGAGCCAGTATGTCTTAAACCCGATCCAGGCAAACAGCCCCTTGGAAAACCGGTTGACTTCCTTCAGGCTTAACAGGGCGTCGCACGCCTTTCGGTTCAGCATCCGGAAATCTCTTGCCCCGTCAGGAATCTCGGTATCGGAAATCCGGTTGATCAGCCGGTAGAAACGGCGGGCGAAAAAGGAACGCACCGGCGGTTCTCCCTTTCTGTCCATCCTTCTTGAGGCAACGATGTCATACTCACCCTGATCCAGGATTTCCATCATCTGCAGCAGCAGTTCCGGCGGGTCCTGCAGGTCTGCGTCCATGGTGCAGACGTAGCTGCCGGACGCGTAGCAGAAGCCGGCATACATGGCGGATTCCTTGCCGAAATTGCGTGAGAACAGGATGTACTTTACCCTTTCATCCCTGGCCGCAAGATCCCTGATGACTGCTTCCGTACGGTCTCTGGAGCCATCATCCACCAGGATCAGCTCAAAGGCACAGTCCTTCAGCAGATCCGTCAGTTTTTCATATAAATACGGCAGGGTGTCCTGTTCGTTGTAACAGGGCACCACGACCGACAGTCTTGTTTCGTTTTTCATGACTTCCAATATACCACATTATTTCATGACGGTATCAAAAATCCTGTGGGATGCACAGGATCAGTTGAAACCGTAGATTTTCTGGGCAATGTGGTAAACCGCAATCGGCAGCTTTTTGCCAAGGAAGCCGGGAATGTGGAAGAGTATGTACGTAACCCCTTTATGCAGCCTGCGGTACAGGTCAGCATCCGCATTTTTGATATAGTCCCAGAGCTCGGCAATCTGTTCTTCGGATTCCTTTCCGCCCTTGATACGCAGGAGGATCTGCGATACGCCGGTGATGATCGTCAGGTAATTGTACATATAGTCGTAACAATGAGGGTCACAGTCCTTGTACTTGATCTGGTTGTCAACCAGGATCTTATTGACCCTTAACTGCTGGTCAAGACGTTTGATCATGACCGACTCATGCACGGACTGGTCATCTCTGCCGATGAAGTAATGGTAGAGATTCACATTCATGTAATACAGCTTTCTGACATAGGGCAGCGGTGCCGTAACGAAGATGTTGTCGACATAGAAGGTATGTTCCGGCAGCTGGACACCGGATTCTCTGAGCATTTCCGTACGGTAGATGACCGAATGCATCAGGACATACTTGCCGATGCCCATGTGGCCTGCTTCTTTCCATGTGATGATCTTATCCTCCGGCAGGATGCCATGGTAGGACATGACCTTCTTGTGCTTTTCACCGACCTTGTCATAGACATAGTTGCAGATGAAAAGGTCAACATCCTCAGGCAGGGATTCCAGCCTGTCCAGCACTCTCTGCAGGACAATCGGATTGAGCCAGTCATCACTGTCGACAACCTTGAAGTATTTGCCGGTGGCATTGGCCATGCCGGTATTGACAGCGCCGCCGTGGCCTTTGTTTTCCTGATGGATGGCTTTTACCGTATCGGGATACTGAGCCTGGTACCTGTCTGCAATCTCTGCCGTCCTGTCTGTTGAGCCGTCATCCACGATCAGGATTTCCACTCTGTCTTTTGCCGTCAGCAGCTGTTCGATGCAATTTTCCATATAAGCTTCCGAGTTATAGCTCGGAACCGCAAAACTGATTGTTTTCATGTTTCACCTCGCCACACTATTATCCTCTATTTTCCTTCTTTTGTGTATGCTTGCGGAATGTCTTTAAGAAAATTACAATAGTTCCGAAAGGAAACATTACGCCATGTTCAAAGCTGTCATCAGTGCCGACCTGCACTTTACCGTAAACGGACAGGCCCCTGATTCCATTGTTCCGATGATCCGGGAGTGTGAAAGGGCCATGACCGCCTTCGTCAGCAACGTCATCCGCATCCGCCCGGATGTTCTGATCCTGCTGGGAGATCTGACGCTGGGCGGCAGGGACCGGGATACCATCCCTTTTGCAAGGCATCTGGACCGCCTGCGCAAGGCGGAAATCCCGATGATCCTTCTCCCCGGCAACCATGAATTCGACCAGGGCACAGCCGAAACATTCAAAAAGCTTTACTTCCCTTATCTCACCATGGAAACCCGTGATCCCGCTTCCTTAAGCTATACCCGCAGTTTCGGAAACCTCACCTTCTTATGCATGGATGACAGTTCGGCAGACCCTTCCGGGTATCTTGGCGAGGAAACAATGAACTGGCTGCAGGAATCCCTGTCCGCAATCCGGGCGAAAGGGAATATTCCCATCTTCCTGAGCCACCATAACGTGCTCAGGGATGAATGGATCTACCACCCTGATACCTACCGGATCACGGCTGTGGATCTGGAAAAGGTGCTGAAGGAATACCGTGTGCCCGTCATCTTCTCCGGCCACCAGCACTTCCCGGCCATACGCAGCGGCAGCGGCCTGCAGGAAATCGTTGTGCCGATGCCCTGGATGCCCAGGCAGAGGTTCGGCCTGTTTACCATTGAGGACAATGTCCTGAACTATCAGCTGATGCCGGTTGCCTTCCCGCTTGTCTTTGAACAGGTTGTCAGGGAAAAGAACCTGATGGCAAGAAAGAACAGGCAGGAAATCTTCACTTCCATCTTTGCGAAGAAGCATGTTTCCGCCGAGAAATACCTTCCTGTCATCAACGCCTGGTTCGATGCCTATGAATCCGGCCGTCTGCATGAAAGCAGGGCCGCCATCAAGGCCATGCCCCATTATGACAGCATGATGCGTCTGATGCAGGACAATCCCTACGGCCTGTGGTTCGGCGCTTTGATGAAGGAGGAGGCGCTGGACGACTGCCGGGCAACAGTCACCATCTCCTGATCCGGCATTGAACAGAAAAGAATGCCCTGACCGGGTTCCAGACGCAGACAGAAAGGGCTGCTGAAAGCAGCCTGCATCATGCAACGCATCTCTTTTATCACAGAGATGCGTTTTTTCTTTGCAGTCTTGAATCTGATGGTAAAATAGATCTAATAAAGCGGTAAATCAAGAAGAACACCGCAGATACTGCATCAACATAGATGATTTACAAGACAGGCTGTCATACAGAGAGGAGGTAAGGCACTTGAACAACATGGATATTACCGGACTGATCATGCTGGTGATGGGGCTGATCCTGGCCGGCATCGAGATGACCATTCCGGGCTTCGGCATTGCCGGCATCAGCGGCATCATCCTCATGGGGCTCGGCGTCGTGATGCTTGCCGAAACAGTCACGGAAGGGATCCTGATCATCCTGGCGCTGGTCGTGGTCCTTGGCATCATGCTTTCAGTGGTCATGATGTGGCTGAAGAAGAGGAAGACGCCATGGATCCTGCAGGGTGATGTGAAGGGAGGCGAAGAAATCCCGGATATCAAAGATCTGGAAGTTTATGTCGGAAGGAGAGGAAAAGCCCTGACCGACCTGAGGCCGGCAGGCATGGGAAGATTCGAAGACAAGGATCTTGAGGTCCTGTCAGAAGGAATGTTTATCGAAAAAGGAAAAGACATTGTCGTATCAATGATTCGTGACCGTAAGATCATGGTAAAGGAGATTTAGATTTATGATCGGAAACATCATCATCCTGGCAGTCATACTGATTGTCATTATCGTATTCTTCTGGGCAGTACCGGTCGGGCTTTGGATTTCAGCCATTGCCTCGGGTGTAACCATCAGCATGTTCAACCTCATCGGCATGCGTCTGCGCCGGGTAAGGCCTTCCGTGATTGTCCTGTCTTTGATCAAAAGCACCAAGGCCGGCCTGAACCTGAAGGTCAACCAGCTGGAAGCCCACTATCTGGCCGGCGGTGACGTTGACAAGGTCGTCAATGCCCTGATTGCGGCGGAAAGAGCCGGTATGAACCTCTCGTTTGAGCAGGCCTCCGCCATTGACCTGGCCGGCCGTGATGTCTTTGAAGCAGTCAAGATGAGCGTTACGCCCAAGGTCATTGAAACAGGCATGATCTCAGCCGTTGCCAAAAACGGCATTGAACTGCTGGTCAAGGCCAGAGTAACGGTACGGACTGACATCGACAAGCTGATCGGCGGTGCCGGGGAAGCAACGGTCCTGGCCCGTGTCGGTGAAGGCATCGTCACAACCGTCGGTTCTTCCGAATCCCATACAGCCGTTCTGGAAAATCCGGATGAAATCTCCCGGGTTGTCCTTTCCAAGGGCCTTGATTCAGGAACCGCCTATGAAATCATATCCATTGATATCGCGGATATCGACATCGGCAGGAACATCGGCGCCAACCTGAGAAGCCTGCAGGCGGAAGCAGACAAA
>JAFWCP010000486.1 GCA_017536845.1 Solobacterium sp.
CACCTTGTCTTTGCGGCAACCACCTACAACGCAGGGATCTTTGTCACAATGGAGAACCTGCTCAATGACATTGCTGCTCATAACATCAGGAACAGGAAAGTTGCCCTGCTGGAAAACGGTTCCTGGGGCCCGATGAGCGGCAAGCTGATGAAGGAAACCCTGGCCAGGATCCCGGGCACCGAGTTCATCGAAAACACCATTACCATCAAGTCGGCTGTCAAGGAAGACACCATGCCCCAGCTGGATGCTTTGGCCGACGCGATTGCCAATGACATCCGGCCGGTTCCTGTAGCCAAAGCAGAAGCACCGGCGCCTGTTGTCAAGGCCGAAGTGGAAGTCAATGTCGACCCGACTGCCTTCTTCAAATTCAGCTACGGCCTGGAAATCGTCACAACCCAGGTGGACGGCAGGGATTACGGCTGCATCATCAACTCGGCGGCCCAGGTTTCGGAAGGTGACCTCAAGAAGGTTGCTGTTTCCGTCATCAACAAGAACAACACTGCCGACATGATCAAGAAGGCAGGGAAGTTCAATGTTTCCGTCCTGACCGAAGAAGCGCCGTTCTCGCTGTTCCAGCATTTCGGCTTCCAGTCCGGCCGTGACGTCGACAAGTTTGCGGACGTGGAATACAACGACCGCCTGGCCAACGGCATCCGCTTCATTCCGGTATACACCAACGCGGTATTCGGCTGTGAGGTCATCCAGTCTGTTGACCTTGGCGTTTCCACATTATTCATCGCCAATGTCACTGAAGCAAAGGTGCTGAACAATGATCCCAGCGCCACCTATGCGTACTACCATGCCCACATCAAGCCCAGGAAACCGCCTGTCACCGAACAGAAGGAAGGCTGGAGATGCACGGTATGCGGCTTCTTCATTGAAGGTCATGACCTGCCGGATGACTACATCTGTCCGTTATGCAACCACGGCAAGGATGCGTTTGAATACGTGCCCGGTGTCCCGGTTGTCAAGAAGAAGGGCTTCATCTGCAAGATCTGCGGCTACTTTGAACCGTTTGACGGCGACCAGCTGCCGGCTGATTACCAGTGCCCCATCTGCAAGCACGGAAGAGATGATTTCGAACCTGCAGAAATGTAAGTGAAACACATACACCCCGGGAAATCCCCGGGGTGTGTTAGTTATCAGATTCTTTCCCAGGTAGGGTGAAGGTGTAACGACAGCCTGTTACACCATAGTTCGTACAGCCAAGAAACTTCCCATACCTGCCTTCTCTGACCGTCAACCGGCCGCCGCAGTCAGGACGATATAGGTTTCATTGACCAGCTGTCTGTTCCAGCGGTCCAGCAGTTCATTCACAAAGTCTGATTTTCTGCCTTTGACGGTGATCAGACTTGTCCTGCGCTTTGCCCTTGTCAGGGCGACATAGAACAGCCGCCTTTCTTCGGCATATGGAAAAGGATCCGGTTTCTGCATCATGCGGTCAATCAGCGGATTGTCCTCAACGCCGCTGGGAAAGCCGAGCGTCCCGGTCTGGGTGTTGAGAATATAAACAAAGTCAGCTTCCAGACCCTTGGCCCGGTGAACCGTCAGAAACGTGATATTCAGATCCCGGCGATTCTGCAGAAAAACCTTCTGCGTTCCGGAAGCGGTATCATATCTGACGCTCAGACGGCGATCACCTTTCAGCATTTCAATGTCGAATGTATACCGGCCAAGGAGGAAAACACTTGCGGAAGGAGGCAGTCTGAGCAGACGGTCGGTCATCAGACGGATGGCAGTGTCGATCTGGTACCCTTCGATTTCCGTTACTCCGAATCCGTCTGCCGGCCTGTTCGAACGGAGTGTCTTGCGGAACTGGTACGGATTGGCCATGATGAAGGTGCCGGAAACATTGGCGGCCGAGGCGGAAAAACGATAGGTTGTTTCAATCCGGCCGACGATGCCGGCTCCCCAGCAGGAAGCAAAGTGAGTCAGATAGCTGACATCACTGCCGTTAAAGCGGTAGATGCTCTGCCAGTCATCCCCGACACAGAAAAGGTCGAAGTCTTTCTGCTGCCGCATGGCCTGCAGGAAGCGGAACTGCGAAGCAGTGATATCCTGGTATTCATCGACAATCACCATGCGGAAAGGATGGTGGTATTTTCCTTCGCGGATCGATCTTTCAGCCCTGTTCATCATATCCGCAAAATCAATTTTCTTTTCCCGGGCCAGCATCTGTTCATAGGCTTCAAGCAGCGGTGACGCCAGCCTTGCCAGCAGCATGGCCCTTCGGTTTCCTGCTGCAGTCCGCAGCAGGTCGTCAGGTGAGATCTGATTGTTGCGGGCCAGGGAAATGACTGTTTTTGCCGTTGAAAGAAAGGAAGAGAGCAGCCGTCCTGAAAAGGCATCTTCACGATTGATCAGCAGTTCAGGATCAGTGCGGCTGAAAACCACGCCATGTTCTTTCAGCCGGTTTTCCAGATTGATCTGCAGAATGCCCTCAGCATCTTCATAGGCATAGCATTCAATCAATGTTGTATGAAACCGTTGATGAAGGGCCCGTTTCCAGAGTATGGCATCACGGTAAGTCTGACCGGGGTTATCACCTTTGAACCACGCCGGCACATTGCCGCTGCGGTCAATGCCGAAAAACTCAATGTAGATATCATAATCAGGCAGATAGAAATCAGGCATGTACTGCGCATGTTCAGGATCGGCTGTGTGATAGAAATAGGGTTTTTCATAATGATAACGGATCCCGTTGACAGCCAGGATATTGGCAGTGTGCATTTCCCCATAGCTCTTCACCCTTTCACCATTCAGGGTGACCGGAGGGTTCTCGGTGATATGCTGTGTATAATCTGTAAGGGATAGAAATTCCATGTCGTCATGATCTGTATTCCTGCTCCCTTTTAAATACAGGTACAGTGCAGCCCTGTATGCGGGGCTTTTTCGAAGAAGCTGATGAAGCGTATCCTTCAGAAAGGCATCCGTTTCCAGAAACACCGTAGCGCTGTCGGCATCCGTTTTTCGAATCATCCTGTACCCAAGACTGTGGAAGGTCGAAACTGATACATGTTCGGCTTCCGGTACACATCTGACAAGCCTTTTTTTCATTTCCTCAGCAGCATTGCGAGTATAGGACAGGACAAGGATTTCCTCAGGCTCATACATACCGGAGGCAAGGAGATATCTGATTTTCCCCAGAATGGCAGTTGTCTTGCCGGTCCCTGCCCCTGCAGCAACAAGATGATTATGAGCCTGGTTCAGAATCGCGGAAACCTGCTGGTCATCAAGCTCGTGGCCTTCCACGGGGCCGATGGCCTGACGGGCCGAAAGCAGAATCTCCGCCGGTATCATGTCATCGCTGTCTGCAGGTGCTGTTTTCTGCAGCAAAGGTTCAGGGTGCCGTTTATTTCGACGGTTTGTTCCTGCCATTTCCATGATCAAAGAGAATAACGAACTGAAGCTGCTCATCTGTTTACCTCGACAGGAAAATTATAACTTACACGCTGTTGTTTTTTAAGAATTGTATGAGGAAGCCTGATGACGGAAATATCATGAAAGAGAAAAATGGTGCATGATTTCTTTCCGGCAAGGAACCTGACCATCGGGAATGCATCTGTGTTACACTTAAGGAAACAGGAGGCGATGTATGAACGAGAGATTTATCACCGGCATTCAGCATCTGAATGTGAAAAACCTGCTTCTCTGGCAGGAGGGTAAA
>JAFWCP010000487.1 GCA_017536845.1 Solobacterium sp.
TGACGCGTGGTACTGGCTGGATGCGTGCTATGGCGGCGCGGCAGCAGTGGACAAGGAAGTCTGGATGCCTTACATCATGCAGGAAGACCTTGAAACAGGCGCGAACCCGGAAGGCAAGTGGGTGCGTTATGACAAGTACGGACAGATGGTCAAGGGCTGGTATGCAAACGACAACGGCGTATACTACTATGACCTGATCACCGGCGCAATGCTTAAGGGCACACACGTTATCAACGGCAAGACATACACGTTTGATGAGCTTACCGGCATCATGAAATAAGAGGAAACAAGATCATAGCTTATCCTCAATGATCTGGGACTCGGAGACCATTCTCCGGGTCCCTTTTTCCTTAGCGGCAATGAAAATCCTGGCTGCTGTCCCTTTCAGAGGATCGCTGAAGATGGTATATTCTTACTGGACGAAAGGGGAACAAAATGGATATCAGAAATCGTACGGCAGTGATCACCGGCGCTGCCAAAGGCATCGGCAAGGCCCTGGTGAAGGCTTTTGCGGCAAAAGGTGCGTTTGTCTATGGCCTTGATGTGGATGATGAGGAAGGAAAAAAGCTGCAGCAGGAAATGGGAGACTGTTTCTGTTATCTTCATGCGGATATAAGCAATGAACAGGAGATCGAAAATGCCCTGCAGACCATCCTGGCAAAGCATGACCGTATTGACATACTGATCAATAACGCGGCCGTGCAGACCCAGGCGCCGTTTGCGGCAACAACGATTGCCGACTTCCGGAAGGTCATCAATATCAACCTGGTCGGGACATTTGTCTGCTGCCGGACATTTACGGAATATATGGGTGACGGCAGTGTCGTGCTGAACATGCTTTCGGTGCACAGTTCTGTGCCGAGAAAAAACAAATATGCCTATGATGCTTCCAAGGCCGGCATTGAAATGCTCACAAAGGAAATGGCACTGGATCTTTCGGACCGGGGAATCCGTGTGCTCGGCCTGTCGTACGGGGCAGTGCTGACTCCGATGAATGCTGACATGATGGCGGATCCGGAAATTGCCAGAGCGGCTGCGGCAAAAGTGCCGCTGCACTGGGTTGCGGAAGCGGAAGAGATTGCGGCGAGCGCTCTTGCCGTGGTGGAACATTTCAGTGCGTATTCCACCGGCAGCATTTTTACCGTTGACGGCGGCAGGAGCCTGACCGGCTGCTGACCAAAAACCAATGGGCAGGGCAGCCGCCTGAGGGAATGTGAAAAATCGGGACTGGCTGTCTGTTCTGGGACAGTGCGTCTGAATGTCCGAAGAGAGTGCTTTTTGGCCTGTTTTTTCATTCAGTCGGCATGAAAACATCGGCAGGGGTTCTTAAAAGTAAGGTATACTAATGGAAAGAGGTGCATAGTATGGTAAAAGTTCAGACGCAAATCAGCTCTGTGAAGATTTTTCGCAGCGGTGCGGAGATCACCCGCAGAGGAAATGTGACATTGGCGGAAGGCAGCCAGACCGTTTATGTCAGCGGCCTGACCCATTCCGCTTCCCAGAAAACCGCCCGCCTGTTCTGCGGCGAAGGCGTAGCCTGTTCCAACCTGAGATTTGAAACAGCATCGGAAAGTGAAGAAGCCGCAAACATCAACAAGGAAATCGAATCTCTCCGCCAGCATATCAGCGCGATTGAAACCCAGATCACGCTCTGGCAGACAAACGGTGATTTCACAAAGCGGACAGAGATGACCAATGAGGCCATTGAAGCCTATATCACGCTGCTGCCGGAAAGGATCATGAAGCTGCGGCATGAGATTGATGAAAAGAATCAGGAAATCGAAGCGCTGATAAAAAAGCTCAATGAAGAAAATGAAAAGCAGGGCCCGCTGATGGCAGCTGACCTGACGGCGCCTGCCGCCGGCGTTTATCCGCTGGAACTGCGCTATCACGAAAACGCCGCCGCCTGGAACCCTGTCTATGAAATTCATACGGATGAAAAGGAAGATCT
Source organism: Solobacterium sp. (assembly GCA_017536845.1). The sequence goes on from JAFWCP010000487.1 coordinate 1,952, forward strand.
GGAAATCAGGATGCGGGCAAGGATCACCCAGAACACCCCGGAAGACTGGCAGAATACCGATGTGACCCTGTTCACCGGCAATCCTTCAATCAGCGATAAGCTGCCGGAACTGTCCCCGGTCTATCTGGACCTGTATGTGCCTGCCCCCCAGCCGAAGGCAAGAGCTGCTTCCAACTCGATGATGATGGGAGCCGCAATGATGGACAGTGCCGCTTCCTCAGGCATGATGGCCATGGCGGCACCGATGATGAAGATGGCAAGGATGGAAACCCAGGCTGCCGTCGTCAACAGTGATGAAACCATGACCGAATACGTCCTGCCTGAAAAACGCACCATCTTAAAGGGCGGGGACGGCACGATGGCCGATCTCAGGATTGAAAAAGTGCCGGCGGAATACCGGGTCATGTCTGTTCCGGCCATGGATCCTGCCGCCTACCTGATGGCGACGGTCAAAACGGAGGATCTTCCCGATACCGGCGCGGTCAATGCGGATATCTACATCAAAGGCATCTATGCCGGATCCATCTACCTGCAGACATCAGATGCTTCCGAAACCATGGATATTTCCCTTGGTAAGGAAGAACGGGTCAGGATTTCAAGAAGAGAAGTGAAAAAGAAGACTTCCAATGTCCTGCTGAAGGGGCTGAAACAGACGGAATACGGCTATGAAACAAAGGTATTCAATACCTCCGACAGTGAACTGACCGTGGTGATCAAGGACCAGATCCCGGTATCGGAGAATAAATCCATTACCGTAGAGGCACAGGATCTTGACGGCGCTTCCCTTGACGCGGAAACCGGCATCCTGACAAAGACCGTCAAAGTGGCGCCCAAAGGCAATGTCCTGGTGAAACTGGCATACAAAGTTTCCCTTCCCAAGGACCAGAGGCTGCAGGAAAACCGCCGTCCGCTGCGCAGCGGTTCCGCCGTCTGCCCGATGTGCGGGTATTCCCCTGTCCAGGGCAGGTTCTGCCCGGAGTGCGGCGCATCCGTCAGATAAACAATGAAGAGAGCACGAAGGTGCTCTTTTCTGTCATGGGAGGACGAGTATGAAGGAGAGGATGAAATGGTTTGAAGATGCCCGTTTCGGGATGTTTATCCACTGGGGTGTCTATGCATCGGCTGCCCGGGGGGAATGGGTCAGAAGCGATGAACAGATGACCGAAGAAGCCTATCAGGAATATGTGGACAGGTTTGATCCGCAGGACTGTGATATGCGGGAATGGGCAAGGCTGGCCAGGGAAGCAGGCATGAAATATGCCGTCTTTACAGCGAAGCATCATGATGGTTTCTGCATGTTTGATTCAAGGCATACAGATTACAGTTCCATGAAGTACTGCGGCCGGGACTTTGTCCGGGAGTTTGCCGAAGCCTTCCGGAAAGAAGGAATCAGGGTTGGCTTATACTATTCCCTTCTTGACTGGCATCATCCTGATTACCCCCATTATGGTGACCGTCACCATCCGGAACGGAACAATGTGAAGGACAAGGATGCTGATGACTTGGACAGCTATCTGCAGTACATGCATGCCCAGGTCAGGGAGCTCTGTACGCAATACGGTGAGATATCAGTCCTCTGGACGGATTTTTCCTATGATGACATGACGGCGGAAACCTGGCATGGCAGAGAGCTGGTGCAGATGGTCCGCTCCTTGCAGCCGGGCATCATCCTCAACAACCGTCTGGAAGCTTCCGGCGAAGGCTTCGGTTCGCTGGTTTCGGGATCACCGCGCATCACGAGCGGGGATTTCGTTTCACCGGAACAGATCATCCCGCCCGGAGGCATCGTTGATGTGAACGGGAACCATGTCCCCTGGGAAGCGTGTGTGACCATGAACAACCACTGGGGGTACTGTGCCCAAGACCATTATTTCAAGCCGGCTGCCATGCTGGTAAGGAAGCTGGTCGAGTGCGTGTCCAAAGGCGGCAACCTGCTGCTCAATGTCGGGCCGGATGAAAACGGGAAGATCCCTGCCGAAAGCATTCAGGCCTTAAAGGAAATCGGGGCCTGGATGAAGGACAGCTCAGATTCGATTTACAGCTGTTCCTTCACTGATGTGCCCAAACCGGAATACGGCCGCATCACGCAGAAACCCGGCCATGTGTATTACCATGTCTTTGACATGCAGGTCGGAGGAATCCCGCTGTACGGGCTGAAGAAGGAACAGATTCAGAAGATCATCCTGCTCAAAGGGAAGCAGGAAATCCCCTTGAAGGAGGACTGGATCACGGGAAACTATCCTGATCTTGTCTTTGCGGATACCGGCCCGGATCCTGTCCTGCCGGATGCGGCGGATACGGTGCTTGATGTTGTGCTGAAGGAAAAAATGATCCTGTTTCTTGCCATACAGCTCGATGAAGAAAGCAAGGATGCCCTGCAGGGCGTCATGGAGGAATACGCACATAACGGCATTACAGGCAGGTATGTCAGCCGGGACAACCTGCATCTCACGCTGGCCTATCTTGGCGAGGCCGATCCGGAAACCGTGACAGATGTCATGGCGAAAATCGACTTTGAACCGTTTGAAATTGAAATCACGCAGACCAGGCACATCGGGTCTCTGGTCATGATGGACGTTGCCGAAAACAAGGCACTGGATGAGCTTGCACAGAAAGTCAGAGAATCATTGGACGCAGCCGGCATTGCCTTTGACGGAAAACCGTTCATGTCCCATATCACGCTGGTAAGGAAGGCATCGGGTTTCCTGGCCTGCCAGGTCAGACAGAACATGACGGTCAGTTCATTCACGTTGCTGGCATCGGCACAGAAGGATGGCCGGCGGGTCTATACGCCTGTCTGGCAGATGGAGCGATGATCCATCATATAAGCAGCCGGGAAGATACCTTATGGGAAAGGCCTGCAGGACAGCGTCATGGTCTTCTGGGCCATGCCGCTTCCCATCCATTTACGCAGATGGATGAACCGGATCAATGGTCATTGATGCTGAAAAACTTCTGGACTGCCTGGAGGGCAGCAGGGTCTGAAGTCCTGATGGAGATGACGATATGAACATCATCGGTAAACCGGTCTGATAATTTTGATATTACATAGGAGGAGCCATGTTTCATGTTGATTATAAAAAGCTCACATTGTCCTTTAATGAATTCCACGACATATCAGACAAGGATATGCCGCAATATGGAGAATACTGCCTGCTTGAGCTGAAAACAGGAGTTTATACCGCCGACGGCTGGCTTCCGTTCGGGAAAGGGAGTACAGGACAGTTCTTACGCGGAACCGGCGATACTGTAGATGCGGAGGATGTGGCAAGATGGCACTCTCTTGACCGCTATGACCTTACGGACATCCTTGAAGAAGAAGAGATCGACTGGATCAATCTTGGACCCGAAGAAGGCAGTCAAAATGTTCAGTTTGAGGGGTTTCAGTCGTTTGCGGACGGGAAGAA
>JAFWCP010000488.1 GCA_017536845.1 Solobacterium sp.
AAAGCCGTACGGTCTTTGATCGGGTATGAAGCCGGCGTCAGTCCGGCCATCCTGTCTGTTGTCAGCTGGCTGTTCTGGGTCATTCTGTATGCCTGGGTGTCGTTTGCGGCCGTCAGAATCATTGATGACCGCAATCCCGACCGGCTGATTGCCGTGGGGGCTGCCATTCTTGTCGCCGGCATCACCGCCGACAATATGAACCTCTGGCTAAAGCAGGCCGCTTCCAGGCCAAGGTACAAGTACCTGATCACTCTGGATGACCCCATTTCCGAATTCCGGAACTGGTGGCAGATGATTCCCAACCTCGCGGAAGGAAATGACAGCTTCAAGAGCTGGCCAAGCGGGAATATGACAATTGCGAGCATGATGTTCTCTCTGCCTCTATTAACGGATGTTCTGAAGCAGCGCAGTATGAAGAAAAATATGGCCGCCTTCGGTTTTGCCTGCCTGTATGTGCTGCTATATGGTTACAACCGCATTCACATGACGAATCACTTTCTGTCTGATGTCTGTTTCGGAACCCTGATAACATACCTGATCTATGCTGTCATCAGTACAGCATTTCTGAAGACGTCGGAAAACAGTATATAAAAGGAGGATCAAAAAATGAAACGGATGAGAATGCTGCTGGTATCTGTATTGCTGCTGTGCCTGGTCGGCTGCGGCGGTATGGTAACAATCGGGGGTTTTTCCTCGATCTACTTCAACAATGATGATTATGACGCTGCCGTGCAGGAAGTCATGACCGCATTCAAGGAATTTGAAGGCTGTACGCTGAAAATGATTGAATATGCCGGTGACAAGGCTGTCAAGGCTGCCGCGGATGATAAAAAGCTTGCGCCTGAACAGATCATTGTGCTGACTTCCACATTCACCACTGACAGTGAGGAACATGACAACGGATTTGAACCGGATCAGACCTATGAGGGATATACATGGATCCTGACCCGGATCACCTCATCAGATCCTTTCTGGACAATTGAGGAACATGGCCTTCGCTGAGAAAGAGGTTTTTCATGAAACGAAAACTGTCTGTAGTTATCCTTTGTCTGGTGCTTCTGGTTACAATGTCATCATGCCGGGCGAAAAAGACCATTCCCCACTGGCGCCGTGATTCTGCTGCCATGGCATCAATCATCACGTATATTTCTGATGTCACTGATGAAAAGAATGCGGCATATGTCCCGCCGGAAAAGCGGATTGCCGTCTTTGACGTTGACGGCACCCTGTATGGAGAATTGTTCCCAACGTATTTCGATGAATGCATGCTGCTGCACCGTCTTCTTCATGATGATACGTATCAGGCTGCTGAAGAGGATAAGGCCTGGGCAAAGGACGCTGAGGAAGCATTGTTAAACGGGGAAGAAGAACCGGACTCACCAAGGTCTTCAGCCCAGATGGCGGCGGAAGCATTTCAGGGGTATACCGTTGAGGAGTACCGGGCGTATGTGCGTGACTTCATGGCCCATCCGGCGGTCGGTTTTTCGGGCATGACGTATGGGGAAGCATTCTATCCGCCGATGGTCGCGCTGGTGCAGTATCTTGATGAACATGGCTTTACCGTCTTTCTGTGCACCGGGGCGGAACGGGCCCTGGAAAGGGAACTGATGGAAGATGCTCTGGGGAAGTGGGTTCCGCCGTACCGGGTGATCGGCAGCACGTTCTCGCTGACGGCAAGCGGGCAGGGGGATCAGGAAGGCCGCAAATATACATACGCACCGGATGATCAGGTGCTGCTGGAAGGAAACCTGACCCAAAAAAACCAGCGGATGAACAAGGTCGTCACGATTGTGGATGAAATCGGTGAAGCGCCGCTGCTTGTCTTCGGCAACAGTTCGGGGGATGTTTCAATGGCCCAGTATGCCCTCCAGCATGGCGGTAAGGCGTATATGCTGCTGTGTGATGATACGGAACGGGATTATGGCAATCCGGAGACAGCCGCATCCTTTGCGGAAACCTGCAGGAAGCTTGGCTTTGAAACCATTTCCATGCGGGATGAGTTTGAAACCATCTATCCTGCGGGCGCGGTAAAGACACAGCTGTCGATGGATCAATCAGAATAACAATTGCATAGTGAGAAAGAAGGAGAAAGAAATGAAAAAACTGACATGCGCAATGATGGCGTGCCTGCTGCTGATGGGCTGCGGCACCGGAAATGAGAGCAGCACTCCGGCGGAAGTCAAAGACTGGACAGCCCAGGGCTACTATCAGGATGAAAACGGGTATTTCCTTTCCATCACAAGAATGGATGATGTTACAGATCCCGGCTGGTATGTCGGGCTGACGCTTGGCGAAGACATGATGGCGGATTCCTATGGCGGCATGCTGCCGCAGGAAGGAAACGCCCTGGCCGGGGAACTGCCTGCTGCCGAGGATAAGGCACCTCTGAAAGTCACGCTGACTGAAGAAGGCACAGACGGCATCCAGGTGGTGGTTGACGGCGGTGAAACCTATCACTTTACCGTCATGGATTTGCCGGAGGCAACAATTTTTGTCACCATCAATACGGAAGGCCTGGGCATGATTGACTATGCCGAAGGGGAGGAAGCACCGGAAATCAATCCTGAGGAACCTTTCCAGTCATCCCAGATCAATCTGGGGGAACCTGCTGTCTATACCTTTGCGGCTGCACCGGAAGAAGGCTATCACTTTGTGAAATGGACAAAGAACGGGGAAGACTATTCCACGGAGCCTGTCATCACCCTCACCCTGGATGAGACAGCAGACTTTGTCGCCGTGTTTGCCGGAGAGATTGATTATATGGCCCTTGTCAACAAGCTCAACCCGCTGCCGGAAGGCTGGGAAAATGCTGTGGAAACCGTTACCATCACCAACTCGTTAGGCGATGAGGTTGAAGTGGAAGCAAAGGCGTACGAGGCATATCTTGCCATGAAGGAAGAGCTGGAAACGGAAGACAACGTTTATACAGAACTGGATTCTGCCCGCCGCAGCATTGCTGCCCAGCAGGATATCATGGACAGCTTTACCGAGAAATACGGTGCGGATTATGCGGCCAAGACAGTCGCCCAGCCGGGGTACTCGGAACATCATACCGGTCTTGCGCTTGACCTCTATTTCAAGATCAAGAATGAAGACGGCACCTTCACGGATGTCTATCTGAACGAAGATATGGAAAAGCCTGAGTACAAGTGGATCTGGGATGCCATCCATGCCAGACTTGCCGACCATGGCTTTATCCTCCGTTACCTTGAAGGGGAAGAACATATCACCGGCTATCGTTATGAACCCTGGCATATCCGTTATCTGAATGACGTTGATGCTGCAAAGGAAATCATGGCGCAGCCTGGTCTGACGCTGGAAGAATACCTTGCCGGTGAAAGTGCGCCGGAAGTAAACATTGACCTCAGCGGGTCTTCCCTCTATACCGATGATGAACTCTTTGACGCCATGCTTGCCGTCAAATGCAAATTCGCAGCCTTGGAAGACTGCAAGCTGAAGGCAATCCGTTACGCCGGTGATGCGGCCAATAACGAAGAGAACCTGACCTGGCTGAATTCTCTTGATGAAAGCACATCCTATACACAGGTGATGGAACTGCTGATGGACTTTGAAACCGGCGAATATGGTTATGAAACATGGGACGCCGGCGTGGAAATTACGGATTATCCCTGGTGGCTTGGCCGCAACGCGGACAATGAATGGGAGATCGTAACCTGGGGCGATCAGGAATAAAGCCATTGCCAATCAAGGAAACAAGCAATGCTCTGTCTGAAAGGACAGGGCTTTTTGTATGTTCTGAAGTGTATGCAGGAAAGAGCGGACGTACAATGAACATACCTTCAAAGCTTCCGATATTTCCGGAGATGGTACCTCCGCCTGATTTTACGAACCAGCTTATCCTGCAGGACATACAGCTTCATTTTCCCCTCATCAACAATGTAATCAAACTGACCGATGTGCTCGACAAACCTTGGTGCAAAGCTGTGCTTGTATTCGTACAGCTGAAATTCCGGGTCATCTTTGTATCCTGTTGTGATGCCGCCGAAGCCGCAGAAATCATAATGCCGGACACCTTTATCATGCATGTCCTTCATGGCGAAGTAATTCAGCCCGTCCAGCGGTCCGAATCTGGCAAAGGCATGGTCATAATAGTACTGCCAGCACCAGCCGGTATTCCCGAAATGAAACATGAACCCGGCCGCAGTGACAATCTCATTGCCGTATGTATCTCGATAGCCTTTCAGGACCTCGATACAGTCAGCAATGCTTTTCTTTTGTTACTACTCACAGTTTTTCAAGCAATACGAAAGCCCGTTTACAGTTTAGACTAAACTGTAACGGGTTTTCATATTGAAGAGAGATATATTATTCACCAATTTCCGGAGCTGAGGCGGCAGCGAGTATTTTGTCTTTCCG
>JAFWCP010000489.1 GCA_017536845.1 Solobacterium sp.
ATGCAGCAGTCCGGCCCGTTTTGCCAGAGCCTGGTTCAGGCCGAGCTCGGCAGCCATAATGCCGGCAAAAGTGGCGACTTCCACCGAATGCTCAAGGCCGTTCTGGCCATAGCTGTAACGGAAGCGCATGCGTCCGAGCAGCTTGATCAGTTCCTTGTTCATGCGGCCGATGCCAAGTTTGAACACCGCTTCGTTGCCGATCTTGAAAATGGCATCATCCATTTCCTTTTCAACCTTTTCGACAACCTCTTCGATGCGGCCCGGCTGGATGCGGCCGTCCTTGAGCAGGATCTCAAGTGACTGGCGGGCAATTTCCCTCCGGATCGGGTCAAAGCTGGAAATCGTGATCAGGTCGGGCGTATCATCAATGATCAGGTCAACACCGGTGGCCTGTTCGATGGCCTTGATGTTGCGGCCCTCGCGGCCGATGATCCTTCCCTTCATTTCCTCGCTGGGCAGGTTGACGGTAGATACGGTACGTTCGATCGTCTCTTCCTGGCTGTAGCGCTGAATGGCCAGAGCGATGATATTGCGGGCATTGTCAGCCGCCGTATTCTCCGCTTCTTCCTGTCTTTCCCTGAGGTACTGCGCGATTTCCTTTTCGGTCTTCTTTTCGACAATCTCCATCAGTTCCTTTTTGGCATCTTCCTGCGTCAGAGCGGCGATCCTTTCCAGAACGGTGATCTGGGAATTGATCTTCTCCTGCAGTTCAGTTTCCATTTTGCTGAGATTTGCAAGTTTGGTTTCCGTGAGTTTTTCTCTTTCTTCGAGTTTTTTCTCCTTGTTGTTCAGGTTCTTATCCCTGTATTCCAGCGAATCTTCACGCCGCAGCAGCTGATTCTGCTCCTGCTGCAGTTTGCTGCGCTGGTCCTTAAGCTCTTTTTCGGCCTGCAGCTGCATGTCGTACAGCTTCTGCTTGGCATCGAGATTTGCCTGACGGACCAATGTTTCAGCCTTTAAATTGGCTTCTTCCAGGATTTCTTCAGCCTTGTTTTTCGACTGATCCAACCCCGCCTTGCCGGCCTGCTTCATTAAGAAGATGCCGATGGCGATTCCTACAATTCCAGCGAAAATGGCGGTGAGTAATAATTTCATTTATATCCTCCATTTTCCATAGTTGAGATTGCTCCCAAAAAGTATTATATAATTTTTAAAAGGCAGAAACAAGTAGCAGTCATCGTAAAATGATACCGCATACAATAGCTGCCGCAAAGCCCGCCAGCACATCGGAAAGATAATGCACGCCGCCGATGATCCGCACTGCCCCGATCAGGACAGCCAGCAGGATATACAGCAGTCCCAGAGGCAGGGAAACCTGCATGACGCACATGGCAATCATCATGGCCGAAAAAGCATGGCGGCTGGGAAAGGACCCGCTGCCGGAATCCTTTTTCAGCAACGGTACCATTGCATACTGTTCAAACGGCCGCGGCCGCCGGATCAGCCTTCTTGCCAGGGTGACCAGGACCAGCGAAACCGCCGGTACCATGACCGTACGGAACAGCAGCTGGGGTCTTGCCAGAAGCAGGTAGAGAAGAAGCACCGGATAGGTCGCGAAAACGATCCCTGTCAGTAGCCGGTCTGCCCTGTACAGCAGGAATCTGTCCTTCAGCCTTTCCGGAATCTTTTCATAATATGCCGGTACATTCTTCTCCATATGTTCTCTTTCCTTTCTCTAAAAAAGAAACAGGCTGTCCTGCTTCTTCATGATGATTACGCTGCTACTTCCGCTTTCTTTTCAATGCCGAAGAGCTTGTCCTTGACCTGGGCGGTGATATCCGCGTCAAAGTCAGGATTGGCCTTGAGATAGTCCCTGACTGCCTGGAAGCCCTGGCCGATCTTCTCTCCCTTATAGGAGAACCAGGCGCCGGACTTGTCGATGATGTCGTTTTCAACCGCCAGGCTGATGACTTCATCGCCATGGCTGATGCCTTCG
>JAFWCP010000490.1 GCA_017536845.1 Solobacterium sp.
AGTATTCTGAACAGCTATGCCGGACTCAGGGAAGCAGATCTTCATTCAGCTGAACTGTCTGATGACAGCCTTCCTGTTCTGAACAATTTCAGCGGTGAATGGGAATTGCTTGGTGAAATCATTCCTTAACACTCCATCGGAAAAGCCGACAGTTTATCTGCCGGCTTTTTGGTATTTTCCGTCCAATTGGTTTTCAATCAGAACATGTTTACAGCGTGATCTTTTCAATCCTGCAGGTATGCTTCCTTGTATCCGGGCTGTAGTTGATACCGACAAGCAGTACATTGCCACGATATTCCATCTTCTTCAGGAAATCGACATAGTCTCTTTCATGAATCTGGGTGATGGCTTTGTCAGCCGATGCACCGCTTTTCAGTTCCACAACCAGCGGCGGACTGGCAAGACCCTTCTGCGGCAGCAGCAGGATATCCACAAACCCTTTGCCGGAAGACAGTTCTTCAAATGTGATATACCTTCCCCTTGGTGAATCCGTATATGCGGTTAATACAGTATAGCGAAGGGCCTGCTCGTCATTGTAATAGCGAGACGGCCTTTCGTTGTGGATTTCTTCCAGGATTTCAGCGATTTTCTGTTCATCAGGATCCGGCATTTTTGCCGTTGCCTTCAGAACTTCATCACACCGCTTTACCCTTGTGAAGAAAAGAGGGTTTGTGGATTTGGAAAAAGCCCTTAATAAATGAAGACGGACTTCGAAATTCGGAATTCTGACGGTCTGTCTTTCAGGGTCATATGCCAGATAGCCAAGATGCACCATAACTGTCAGAACATTGTCCCTGTCATCCAGATGATCCAGACGGTTTTCAAAACCATCGGGATCAATATCCACTTCCTTTCCGTCTATCAGGTCATTGAGAGCATCCTGCAGTCCGTCAATGTTGAGATAGATATAGTCTGCCACTGCCTCCATGGCAGAAGTGGAAGTCCAGTAACTGGAGAATTTCCTGCGCGTTGCAGCCTGCATGACAGAATTGGGACAATATACATCTCCGACATCGGGAATACGGTATCCGTCATACCATTCCTTCATCCTGACTTCATCGGCGTTGAATTTCTGACAGACTGCATGTACTTCATCTGTCGTAAACCCAATATATTGACCAAGCGGCTCAGGATTCAGCATGGTATACTCATTGAAATTGGATAAAGCAGACTCGGTATTGTACCTGATGATCGGCAGGATGCCGGTCATATATGCACCGGCAAGGTAGTTGCCAGTATCAGAACTCCTGAACAGGGAACGAAGGAAATCAATATAATGACTGATCAATGCAGGATTGTCTTTTCCTTCTCTTAAGATCATATCCCATTCGTCAATGATAATGATAAAGCGTCTTCCGCTCCGATTGCTTACAGCCTTTAATGCATCGACAAGATCCATATCTTCATGAACAGCAGCTTCGGGATATTCCTGCATCAGTTCATTGATAAGGGTCGTTTCAATACGTTCTACGGTCTTTGTAATGTCCACCTGTTTCCTCTTATCTTTTTTCAGCATAAAACGGATCAGGTCAAAATAGATTACAGGATGCTTATTAAGATGTTCTTTGAAAGAAGGATCCTTTTCAATCTCCAGACCTTTGAACAATGTTTCAGAATCACAGCCTTCGGAGTAGTATGCGGCAAGCATGTCACATGCGGTGGTTTTGCCGAAACGTCTGGGACGGGTGAAGACAATTTCCTTATCCTTCGTGGAAAGAACGGAATTGAAGAAAGAAATCAATCCGGTTTTATCTACATACATGGATGAATTAAGTGCTTCCAGAAAACAGTCATTCGTTGGATTGACATAGTTGCCCATAAGAATCACCTCCTTTGCCATTATTGTATCATATTACTATCAGGTTCGTGGTCTGCCGTTCTTTTCTCGGCATACCTGGTTTCACCGCACCATTCGGTAGCTGCATATGCCGGAGGTCTTTGATGCTTCAGACATTCCTCAGCAAGAATTCAGTTCCCCTTATTATCATGCAGAGATACAGCCTGTCGGAGGCGTGTTTTTTATTGGCGTCATGCCGCAACGTTCTCATTTTGCATCTGATGTACGTCATTTCTGTGCAAAGCTGCTTACAGTCCTTCAAGGCAATAACGGCAGGTGCATTTGCCTAAACCGGTTTCCAGCGGAAAAAAAGCAGAAAGCATGCTGAAGTGTTACACATGTTCAGGCAGGCATTTTCACTCAGTTCTGATGGAGACTGACGGATCTCCAGGTTTCGAAATGACATTTCTGAATGCGGCAGCAGGAACGTCGATGAATCCCTATTCATCTTCTTAAAAGCGCAAAAAAACTGTCTGAGCTTGCGATGCTAAGCGGACAGCATTGTGATAATGTTCTTACCCTGCATGAATCCGGCACCTGCACTAATTCAGCCGATACAGGTTTCTCTGTTGAAGAAGCATCATTCCATTTTGCAGATGCAGGAAAAACTCAGATGATTGTGTGTATGCCGCAGAGTTTATGATTCTTCTTATGCAGCATTCAGGCTTTTTGTACAACCTGGAAGGCATCTAAAACACTGTCTATGAATTCTTTGTAATACGGGATTGTTTCTGTTCCATTCTTCACACAGAGATACAGATTCACCTCTTCCAGATCCTTGACCGGAATCATAACCTGGTTATCCGAAACAAAATCCTTCATTGCATCAACAAGCAAACAGACTTCATAACTGTGGATTCCTGAAACAAGAATTCGGAAAAGCAACGTATCATTAAATTGAAATTGCAAAAAATCCTCCTCACTGAAACGCTTCGACAGAATATTCCTGAAGCCTGCACTGCTGTCAAACGTATACAGCTTACGTCCTTTCAGGTCATCGCATGAAAGCTCATCATTGCCTGCCAACTCATCTTCTTTATCTACAACGGCGCAGAAACGGTATCGGCCAAGGAGGTGTTTTTGATAACTGCCGTTTTTCCGTAACGTTCCAAGAACTGCCAGTCTGTATTCCGGATCGGCTGAAAACCGTGCCTCCGCTTCATCAGGCGGCAGGGTAATGACCTCAATTTCTGTATTTTCGCTTCTGTAATTCATCCGGATTCTGGTTAGAGCAAACAGAAATGATACATATGGAGAATTGATAATTCTGATCACCTGCTGTCTTTTCTCAGACAGTTTTTCTTCCATTTCCCAGTAAACCTCATTCATCGCAAAAACACAGTCTTTGATTTTTAAACCGTCTTCCGTCGGATAAGCAAAATGTCCATTGCATTCAAAAAGCGTCTTTCCGAATAGCCCGGAACTTGCTTCAAGGCGTTTCTTTATGCCGTTTTCTGTAATATGCAGCTTTCCGGTTGCCTCCCTCATATCAGGGTTTTCATACAGGCATATCAATGTTCTGACGGTATCTCTTTTCATTTTCTTCCTCAACGATAACAAACTGTTCGAAAAATGAACCAACTGTTTCATGCAAATGTGTCGGTGATCCGGTATTCTATAACTGAAAAGCAGAGCCGTTACTGTTTGAAGGCGCAGCGGCGCTGCTCTGTATCTTCTCAGAAATATCATTTCTGATCAGCAGGGCCATTATAGCACATTTCGATTTATGCTATAATGTATATCAACAGATTCGAAGAAACGATATTTCATCGGAGAATATGCTTTCAATCACAGAAAGGAAATGTATTATGCCGCTTCAGTATAGGAAACATATGGAATTCTTCGTAATAGTTGGATTGGCTGTAACCGCGAAACATTATTTCCTTATGTTCGACAGTACATCCGTTCCGATGCAATGGGATTCGCAATTTTAAGCTTTCTTTGCGGACTGTTAAACAGATTATTATTAACACAATGGCACTTTATGTACAGATGATTCAAGGACATG
>JAFWCP010000491.1 GCA_017536845.1 Solobacterium sp.
CAAAAGAGAAGCATAACGGTTGATGTATATGGAACTCACACCTCTCATTGCCTTGTTCTCATCCTTCAGGTAGTCATGAAAGCTGTTAATACTGTAGATGTGATCCACTTTGGTTCTTGTTTCTTCCGTCACGATAGTGTACGTGCAGTTCTTTTCCTCCAGTTTGCTTGGATAAGCCTTGCATCCGTCAAGCCAGACATGGCTTTCATTCTTGACAGCTTTCAAAAAGGATTCAGCACTTTCCAGTGTAGGACTGGCAGTATTTGTGGCCCATCCTTCGACCATGCCGCCGCGTTCGATCCCGGTCATGACACAGACTTGATCATGTGATATCCCCCTTGTGGGTTTATTTGCCTTCTCATCCTCATAAATCAGCTTCTTTACACGATCAGCACAGCTTGCAACCCTGGTTGAAAGTCTTGCTGATTCAGAAGATGAAAGACTCTCTTTTTCCTCTACTTCCTTTGCTGCAAAGATATCTGTTAAAGGTTCAAGACATCTGCCGTCAATCAGACCTTTATGGGATTCCGCAAAGTATTTCTCATCAACTTCCACCTGATCAGTCAGGGTATTGCGGGGAATCGCTTCTCCGATGAAGAACATGAGCTTATGTCTCATACGAAAGGCAGTCTTCTGGGTGACCTCAAGTTCTTCTGCACACGTCTTCATACTCTTTCCTTCGAAAGTGGATTTGATGAATGAAGACCACCTGGATGAATCCTGATGGGAGTAGAATGTCAGACTTCCGGTATCGTGGACAAAGCGTCTGCCATATTCGCAGCAGCGAAGCATCTGCTTGCCGGCTCGCGTTGTACCGCCTTTGATGAACTGCGGATTCTTCATACCGCATTTGGGGCGTATTCAATGTCTTGTGATTCGGATAAAAGATTGAAGATCTTGAACTCGTTGACCATGGACTCAATCTTATCTACCTGGTAAGGCATCAGATTCTCATAGGTCTGTCCATTGATGATGATCGGTGCAGCAGTTGTCATGATAAGTACCTCCTGATTAGAGGATAGCGTATCACGCTGAATATACTGTACCCATATAGGGACAGATACTTAAATCTGGTTCTGAAGCCAGCAAATTGTCCTTATTCCCAAAGATTTTGATCATTTCACATTTGCCTGAGAAGGCACCGAGGATTTTATTCCCAGCCTTCCAGAAAGGCCAGTGCTTCAAGCATGCTGTCGGTGCGGGCTTTATTGCAGGCATCCTGATCCACATATTCCGCCTGCAGGATCTTTTTCATGGATTTCAGGTATTCCGGCGATGTCATAAGGTCGCCGCAGAGAAGGTGGCTGCCTTTTTCATATACCGTTGCCTGCACGCGGTAAGGATATCCGGCGTGATCCAGAATCTTCTTCATCCGCGGTACAGCTTCATCCGATGGCCAGCAGTCATCATAACCTGGACACTGCATCAGAAAGTCAGCATGCATGTTTTCAACCTTGATGCGTGCTTCTTCCGTCTGAACATTCTCCTGGTAACATCCCCTCAGCATCCTTCTCATACCGTATTTCCTGTTCAATGCGGTTCGAAGCAGGACACTGAGGATATTGCGATGGAGGGTTACCGTGGGATCAAACGGCAATGGTTTTCCACGAAAGGAGAATGTGGACTGGTCCAATGCTTTTGTTCCTTTGAAGGCTTCGGTTGTGTAATCAAACGGTGACGCAGCGACCACCAGGCTGATATCGGGAATCAGCGATGCCGCCGTAATGGCATACTTTGCGCCGGCAGATATCCCATACACACCCACCTTTTCAAAGCCCTCTTTTTTCAGCACCATGACGGCTTTCTCGGCATATTCCACCGGGGCAAGAACCGGATCCTCCGGCAGGCCATCCCAGCCGGCAAACGCGACCAGCAGACAGCTCCAGCCCGCCTTCCTCAGGAATTCAGAGCCCTTTCTTGTCAGTTCATAATCAGCGCCGGATCCCGGAAAAACAATCAGTGCTTTTCCGGCATGGCCATCTGCCGGATGCCAGTATCCGACAAATCCGTCATCCGCAATTGTGTATTTTTCTTTCATGATAATGCTGCCTCCTTGTGATATAGAATAGTCGATGCTATTATAAAAACATCGCTATGACTTTCAATCGTTTTCAAGTCACGGAGGAAATATGGGAGCCAGGTTTTCAGAAGAGGAAAAAGAAACACTTCGTATTCAGATGATTCAGAAGGGATTTCAGGCGCTGAAAGAAGGCGGTATTTCTGCGGTCAATATTGATGATATCACTGGTAGATGCTATGTTGCCAAAGGAACCTTTTACAATCTGTTTGAAAGCAAAACCGAATTTCTTTATCAGGTAATGATATACAAGCGTCAGGAATCAAAGGACAAGATCAAAGAGTTTCTTTCACCTGATGGAAAGCTTTCCCGTGAAGGGCTGAACGCATATCTCCACTGGCTTGCGGATGAGAACCCGAATATCTTCTCCTACCTGGACAGCATGCATACACGCTGGCTGGTTTCCAAATGGCCGCCGGAATATCTTGAAAATGAAGAAAACGACGAGCAGACCGCCCGTCGTATCATCAGCTTTCTGGCCAGCCCGAAGGAAAATGCCGACTGGCAGCTGTTCTGCAATTATCTGAAAATCATTGCCCTGACGTTAAACAGCACCGAATACCTGATCAAAGAAGCAACCCAAACGCTCGTTGACAACCTGATCAACGATGCCTGCAGCTGCATCTGTCAAGGGTGAGGTTCTGACTTTTTCAAGTCTGAACAGCCTGTTATAAGCGTGGCAGACAAGGCCAGCTTGCAGACGTAAGACACTTTGACCCTCTGCAGATTTGTAAGTAAAACAAGACGGCCGCAAAAGTCTTGGTCATTGTATCCGGCACATCAGCTGCCAATGAAATTTCATACCTGCTCTGACCGTCTTAGCACATGCATGTGCCCAAAAGGCGTGGATCATAATCCCGAATGCAATACGTTAACCTTCATGCATGAATTGCCGGCGGAATGCATCCGGTGTACCTTCCGCATACAATATCATCCATAGCCCTTGATTCCTGACCCATTTATTCCTTGTACCTGATTCAGAATGCAAGCACCTCCATATACGTCCTCAGAACAGATTTACAGCGCAGCATTCTTGCATAGGCATACAGACGGTTAAGGTTTCTGTCCTGTCTTTTCATGTAATTGCGCAGGACCTCAGCCGTTTCTTCGATACCTATCTTGTTGCGGTAGCAAACAATATCAACGACGGTTTTTTCGATATCAAAGATACGGAAGGAATCACCACCTTCCATGATTTCCATGACGCCGTTGTCCATACGTGTGTGATCAAAATAGAAGATTTTGATCTGCGGCCAGTCGGGAAGCGTGCTTACCTTTTTCTTCCGATTGATGGCTACATCAATGCCATCCGGAAGGAAACTGGTGAGTTCATAGTATCTGGCTGCACTCATCAGACATACCACACCTTCAGGAACATATGCCGCTGCATTGATGAAATCATTTTCCTCTCCCTGAAAGGAGAGGTTTTCATACGTGGTACGGTTGATGCGATGCAGCAGACCGTTATTCTCCATCTGATTGATCTTATAGCAGGAATATCCCATATCTTTCAGTTCCCTGGTTGTGTAATATTACCGATCTTCTTTGAGTGAGATCATGATGATCACCTCCTTGCATTTGAGCATATGCAATTCTGATAAGTGATTTCGGCAGTTATGCATAACTGCCGAATTTCGTTGAAATGTCTCATTAAGAGTCGATCACCCATCTGCCACACTATAACAGACACATTTCATAGATCAATATCATTTTCATCCTCTTGCTTTCAGATTCAGAATCCTGATGAAGCAATCACAACAAATTCGTGGCGCTGGTCATCTTCATCGGCGGCGGAATCATAAAAAAAGCCTTTCAGTTTCTGAAGATCGTTGTGATCGTCGCCGTCATCTATTTCGGGCTGGTTGCCGCTGGAATCCTCTGATGCCGGTTTCAAAATAAAAAGGCTCTGATTCAGAACCTTCTCATTCGCACAAGAGCAGGCTTCGGCTTGTTTTCTTTAATACCGGTCATTGTTTTCGTTTCATGAGTTTCTCGTTTTCCCTAAGCTGTAACCGACGGCAGTTTTTAATTTTTCTTAAGCACATCAACTCCCCAAAAGTCAGTACTGATTTCGTGGAGTTGACATGTAATGAATTTGTTTCCAATCCCACAATCTGAAGTACGCGCCTATTTCTGAGTCATTTTGAATGTTATGCCAATGAAACAGAACTAATAATTCACACACCAAAACCATAATACTCCTAAATTGTTATGTTCTCGCCAGGAAGTATATGGTATTTTTGCTCGTATCGTCTGTATAACAGATATAATATTGAAAGAGTCTGCATACAGAACAACCGCACGCTCTATGCAGTACAGATTGGAGACAACTATGAAACATCGGTTTATCTACTGTTTATTATTCCTCATATTGTTGTTGGCTTCTTGCGGTCACGACACCAATAAAGTAATCGTTAATAGCACTGTCAAAGATCCAGAAAAGACACTGCCTTCAGGCTCTTCACCCCATTCGCCTTTGGAACCTGCTGAATACAAAGGCATGAATTATCTTGATGTTGAGTCATTGTTACAGCAGGCAGGTTTTGAAAAGATTCTTCTATCGCCGATTGAAGATATTGATTCAAACAGTGATATTCAGGACGGAACAGTAGAATTGGTACAGATCAACAATTCTGATGATTATACTTCGAAGACAGAGTTTGATAAAGATGATACAGTGACTGTCGTCTACCATAACATTCCCAAAATTCAAGCTCCCTTATCCTCTGATGACGCCGGACCACGACCATACATGGAAACAGGAAAGATGTTTTTTGAAGCAGGATTCAAGGATGTTGAAACCGATGAAGTATATGACCTTGCGGCAGGAGAAGCCGGCTATGCAATTCTGACAGCCGGTGGTAATCTGATTGAGAAAGATGCACAACTTCCTTTTGACAGTTCAATAAGCGTTATCGGACATTATCCGGTTTCCGAATATCCCGTTACGGTTTCAATCGACTTTGTTTCCAACTTGATTTTCAGCAAATATGATGTTGTTGTATCACTGGACGGAAACAAACTCGGTAAGCTGCCGCATGGTGAAGATGCTGTATACAATTTGTCCTTACCAGCAGGAAACTATTCACTTGTTTTCACCAGTGCAAAAGATTCCAACGTTGTTGGTACAGCAGACCTGTCTGTCAACTCTGGAACCCAGACGGAATACAAAATTTCCTGCTACAGTAAGGAAATCAGTGTCAAGAATACAATGTTCGTCCAGGATCTGACAGAAGGTAAGATCATGATGCCGTTCAATGACTGGCATTATTTGCGGAAGGATGTTAAATCTGTAGAAAACGAACTGAAGAGTCTTGGCTTACAACATGTAAAGACAGAAGCCACAAATGACTTCTACTGGCCACAGGACAGAATCAACTCTGTCGTGAAAGTTGAAATTGGACAGAAAACAGAGTTCAAACATGATGATCTGTTCGACGCATCTGCATCTGTTACCGTATACTATCACACTGCCAATTTTGCATTCAAAGAGTCTTTGATACACGTTACAGAGAAAGACACTTTTGAAATTCCCTATACTCTGACATCAGGAGATTCTGTTGATGCTTTAGAATTTGAAATTGATCATCCTGATGTTCTGAAGAGGAATGCAGATGGTACATATACGGCTTTGATTCCAGGAGAAGCAACGGTAACTGCCTATTGCGGTGGTGATCAGTATTCAGAGTGCAAAGTCGAGGTTGCGGAAATCATCGTCCCTGTTGAGAAATTGGTTTTCCCTTCTGATGATCTGAATGTTTCAGTAGGTAAAGTATTCAAACCGGAATATCGCATTGTTCCGGAAAATGCAAATTATACAGAGATACGTGCAGAAATCTCCACTGATCTGATTGAAATCACCGATGATCTGGCATTCTATGCTAATGAAGCCGGGAACAGTGTGATTTCCTTCTATCAGGAGGATCGGTTACTTGGTTCCCTCAATGTCCATGCCGTATTCTATGAAATTGAAGACCTTGTTATGGAAGAAACTGCCGATGAATTGTTTATCGGGGATACATTGATTCTGAAATATACCCTTTTCCCCGAGGAAGCGACAAACAAAGGTGTTACCGTTGCATCTTCGAACAGTGAAATCGCGGAAGTCGAATTTGATGAACGGGGAGCTTCGGAAGTCAAGGTGACCGGCAAAACTGCAGGCGAAGCGGATATTACAATCCTTCTGCCAAACGGCAATGCTTATACCCATACAGTCACAGTGAAAGAAGTGGAACCGGAAGAGATTATTCTTACAATGGTCGATGCAAACCAGCGTGTTGA
>JAFWCP010000492.1 GCA_017536845.1 Solobacterium sp.
TGAAAACTGCGTTCGGGAAATACCCATGATTTTGGCAATGCGCTCCTGGTTGTATGCCGGGTTATTCTGTTTTTTTCGGAATTCCCAGTCTTCCCGGATGACATCCATTGCGATTTCTGCAAAAGTTCTGCTCATACATTTACCTCCAAATCGATAAAATCCGTTTTAAACTTGGTTTGTCTAAACGCGAAAAAAGCGGCTTTTTACCAAGCAAAAGCCGCTTTTGTATTTAATGGCGCCTCAAACAGGACTCGAACCTGTGACACCCTGGTTAACAGCCAGGTGCTCTACCGACTGAGCTATTGAGGCAACGCAGATATATTACTACTTCTGCCAATATGATGCAAGCATTATTTTTACAAATTTCAAAGAATTTTGCGGCGGATTATAACTGTCAGATTTTCCTTTTTCTTACCTGCTGTGATTCATGATTTCGAGACATTCATCATATCCAACCAAAATTTGATATAATTATCAAAACACAGGAGGGAATCATATGTCTCAAAGACCCCAGGGAAGAAAAAGAAATGACAGCGGCCAGCATGCAACAGCGCATCGGCGTGACGATAATGGCATCGGCGGGTCCGCGTCGGGAAATGTAAATTATAATAACCGGCCGTCAGGAGGCGGCGGAGGTGTTGTAAAAGGCATCGGCGGGCTTGGCCTTGGCGCCATTCTGATCTACATGCTCATGAACGGCCTTGGCGGTAACGGTGGCGGCGGCAGCACGACCATCACAACCAATCCGGTTGTCGGCCCTGCTTCCACACCTACGCCGATTGTTGCCAACAACAACACCCAGAGTTCAACCGGTGCATTCCATTTCGGCACCCAGACATCCCAGCAGTCCTCAGCAGTCAATGCTTCCACTGCCGCCGTGGATACCAGCGTATCCTCCGGCATCAGGGACAAGTACACGACACTGCTCGGCAACGGCCAGGATACCATGACAATCATGGTCTATATGTGCGGTACAGACCTGGAAACCAACTATGGCATGGCAACCCAGGATATCAACGAAATGGCAAGTGCGACAATGTCCGACAAGGTCAACATCATCCTGGCTACCGGCGGTACAAAGAGATGGAAGAATTCCATCATCTCCAATACCACCAACCAGTACTACCAGGTAAAGGAGAAATCGCTTGTCAGGCTGGAAGACAACCTCGGCTCCAAAGCCATGACGGATTCCAATACACTGACAGCCTTCATCAAGTTCTGTACGAAGAACTTCCCGGCCAACCGGAACATGCTCATCTTCTGGGACCATGGCGGAGGTTCTGTCACCGGTTACGGCTATGACCAGTTATATCCCAACGGCTCCATGTCCGTGGATAAGATTGCCCAAGCCCTCAATGCCGGCGGGACAAAGTTCGACATCATCGGCTTTGACGCCTGCCTAATGGCCAACATGGAAGCAGCCATTGCCATAGAACCTTTTGCAGACTATATGCTCGCATCCGAAGAAACCGAACCGGGCACCGGATGGTACTACACCAACTGGCTCTCCCAGCTGGCCAGGAACACATCCATGCCCTCACTGGAAATCGGCAAGAACGTCATTGACGACTTCGTCTCCGGCAGACAGGCCGGTGCTACCGCCCGTGATGTCAACACCCTTTCCATCATCGATCTGGCAGAACTTTCCGGTGTTGTGCCTTCCAGGTTCACAGCCTTTGCGAAATCCATTTCCGCAAGCGTGAAGGAAAACAACTATCGGACCGTAGCGGATGCCCGCAGTGCCTGCAAGGAGTTCTCCAGTTCCAACCGGCTTGACCAGATTGACCTTGTCGACTTCTGCAAGAAGCTCAATACCAAAGAAGCCAAGGCCCTGGTAGAAGCCATCCAGAAATGCGTCAAGTACAACCGTTCCAGAAACATCAACAACGCCTATGGGTTAAGCATCTACTTCCCGTACCGCAATCCCAAGTACATGAACGCGTTGATGAGAATCTATGACAACATCGACTTTGACAGTGAATACGGTTCAGCCATCCGCTCCTTTGCGACATTGGCTACCTCCGGCCAGGTTTCATCAAACGCGACATCCAGCTCCCTGTTTGACCTGCTCGGCGGTGCCCCTGCTTCCAACGGTTCCTCGGTCGGCACCATTGACCTGCTGTCACTGTTAACAGGCGGCGGCCAGACAACCCAGCCCAGCACGTCGTCTTCCGCCCTCGACCTGCTCTCACTGTTAGGCGGCGCCGGCGGTGCGGATACTTCCTCCCTGGACCTGTTCTCCCAGTTTATCGGCAGGAACCACATTGATTCCGCTGACCTGATGTTGCAGGAAAAGAACGGCCAGAGAGTCCTCTCGCTGTCCGAAGACGACTGGGCAATGGTCCAGAACATCCGTCTGAATGTCTGGGTGGATGACGGTTCCGGCTATATTGACCTGGGCGCCGACAATGTCTACAGCTTCACCGATGACGGTGACCTGCTCATTGACTATGACGGCATGTGGGTTGCCATTGAAGGCCAGCCGGTCTGCTACTACACACAGTCATATGAATACGAGACAGATTACAACTACTGCATCGAAGGCTATGTCCCGGCCATGCTGAATGGGGAAGAAGTTCACCTGATCATCCAGTACAACCAGAACAATCCGGAAGGTGTTGTGTTAGGTGCGAAGCCCGTCTATGATGACAGTGACGCTGTCGGCAAGCTGGTGCCGATCAACGAAGGTGATACCATTGACTTCATCTGCGACTACTATGACTATGAAGGCAACTTCTCCGACAGATATTTCTTCTCCGACCAGATCGTTGCGGATGATGAGCTGAATGTTTCGGATGTCCACCTCGACAACCCGAAGATGATCTACGGCTACATCCTGCAGGATATCTACGGCAGTGACAGACGCACACCGATGGTCAACTACTAAGAATCATCTCAATACCAAGGATGCTGCAAAGCATCCTTTTTTGATGTCACCTGATCGGCCAGCCTTTGTCAGATACCTGTCCCGGCGCAGAAAAGCAATGCAATTAAAAATCCGGGATCTCTCCCGGAATGTGCTTACCGATTGAACCAGTGGTCTTCCAGATACCTGCCGACACCGTCTTCCAGACAAGGATATTCGGTAATCGCCTGGGCAACAGCCTTGGTATCATCCGCCCCGTTGATCAGGCAGACACCCCAGCCGGCTTCCTTGATCAGGCCGATGTCATTTTCCATATCACCAAAGGCAATGATTTCCTCCAGCGGAATGTTATGGTTCTCCGCATACTTCTTCAAGGCAACGCCTTTGTTGACGCGGGGGTCAATGAATTCCATGGTGACATGGTCCTGAATCTGGAACGTCTTGATGCAGATCCACGAAGGATCGGCATTTTCATTGACAATGCGCATGAACTCATCCAGTGAATTCGGCTTGAGATGAATCTCCACCTTTCCCGTCGGATGCTGGCCCAGGAAATCCACATCACCGATTTCAACATGGGAATGATTGCGGTTGATGGAATCCTGCATGAAGGCATCCATCCGCATGGCATGGATTTCATCATACCCATTGATATAGACAATCGCATTCATATCCAGATGGGCAATCGGGGTCAGGATTTTCTTCACCTGCTCACCGGTCAGCTGGTAATAATGCTCTGTCGTATCCGTTTCCTTGTCATACAGGTCGCCGCCGTTCATGCCGATGGCGAAGTCAAAGTCAAAGCTCAGGCCCCAGGTCTGGGCAAGTCTTAAAATTCTGCGGTCCATGGGCCTGCCGGAGGCAGGGCCAAACAATACGCCTTCCTTATGAAGACGTTCAATCGCGGCAATGGTACGAGGACCCGGGATTTCACCCTTGATACACAGCGTCCCGTCAATGTCCGCGGTCATGACTGTCATTTTCTTCAGCATACATACACCTTCTTCCCACAAGGAATTCTACCCTGAAATCAATTTTTTCACAACAGGAAGAAAGCATTCTGCATTCGTCCTTTTGCATCTTCCCGGCTTGCAGCATAAGATCGGCTGTGCACTGCCGCCATTTCCCTCAATCCCGGCGTTCCGCCGCAAAACAGCACCCGTTCATGGGTGCTGTTTCTCATTCATTTTTTCCGGTAAACGGCGAAGCCGCCCTGTCCAGACAGACGGATTGTCTCATTGCGGAAGCCGTGGTCATGCACTGTCTTTTCCGATGCCGAGGCAATCAGTTCCATACCTTCTCTCAGGCAGTGATATTCCTGCCCGTCAGCCATGATCCGGATGCCGTCTTTGTCCTTCAGCATGATCCTTGCAAAGACATACCCTTCAAAGACAGTATCTTCCACGACAATCTCCGCTGAAGAAAGATCACCGCTTTTCAGCACATATTCCCTTCCCGACGAACCGACGGCCTTCAGTTCCCCTTTATGATAAGGAACATCAAACAGGGCATAACAGTCATGCAGAGGCTTACGGCCCATGGATTCCCCGTTGAGATACAGTTCCGCTTCTTCATCCGGGGCATACACTTCCACGGTAACCATCTGCCCGTCCGCAATATCAAACAGCCAGTTTTCTTCCGCATCCGTAAACTTCCACGGGCCGAACTGCCTTGGCTTGCCATACGCCTCCGGCGGCCTGACCGCGATGTACGGGTCTTTCCTTAAACCATACACGATTTCCCGGTAATACGATACCGGCCGGCGATATCCGAAGCGGTCAAGGTCACCTGCTTTGTTGTTTATGGCCGGATACGGTTCAGACAGTTCCCCCATATAGTCCCAGCCGGTCCAGGTGAAATCGCCGATGACTGCCGGCAGGGAAGAAATCCACTTCCAGTTTTCCGCAATCTGCCGAGGATAGGTTTCCGTCCCCAGCATGACCCGGTTCGTATACCTTTCCGCATCACCGGCATACCGTTCCGTCATGTAGTTATAGCCCTGCACATCCACACAGCTGTCCATCCGCTCCACCACTCTTGTGACCACCGGATGGGTGACAATATCCTCCATCCGTGAAGCCATCAGCCCCAGGAACTGATTGACATCACCGCTTTCAAATACCGAACGCTCCATGCCGGTCAGATCCACGGCAATATCAATCAGCTGTTCCCCGGCCGCAAAGGCACCGTTGATGCCGTTGGTCACAAAGCGGGTATCATCCAGGCGGTGAATTCTCTCATACAGGTCATGGGCGGTTTCAAAGCCCTTCTCGGTATTGAGGTCAGAGATTTCATTGCCGGTAGAATACCCCACCACGCAGGGATGGTTCCTGTCTTCCTTCACCATGGTATCCACAGTATCCTGCCAGCTTTCCTGGAAATACTGGGCATAATCGCCGAAGCCTTTCATCTTCGTCCACATGTCGCAGACTTCATCCAGCACATACACGCCCAGCTCATCACATACCTCCAGCAGTTCCTGCGAAGGATGGTTATGGGCAGAACGGATGGCATTGAAGCCCGCTTCTTTCAGACGTGATACCCGATAGTATTCAAAAGCCTTTAAGGCAATGCCGCCCAGGATGCCTTCATCATGATGGATGCAGGCACCTCTCAACTTGACGGGTTTGTGGTTGATGCATAAGCCATGAACAGCATCAAAGCTCTCCAGACGGAAGCCGGTTTTCAGAACGGTTTCATCATCCCCTTCAGCAAGCTTTACCGTATACAGATGCGGGTCTGCTTCGTCATACAGCCTTGCCTTTCTCAGAAAGAACCGCCTGTCCAGATGGTACGTACCGCTGACCCTTACCGGGAAGGTTTCATCAAGAAGGCATCCTTCCTGGTCAAAGATCTTCAGCTGTACATCCCTGATCACTGCCCCGGGCGAGTCCTTCCTGAAATCTGCCGTGACACGGATCTGAACACCTTCATCAGAAATGCTCTCGGTTTTTACCCACAGAGAATCAGGTACCGTATACACCTCTTCCCCGACCAGCAGGTACAGCGGCCTCAGAATGCCCGTCCCGCAGTACCAGCGGGAACTGTACGGATCCGTCTTTGTGACCACCAGCAGCCTGTTTTTCCCTTTGATGACATAATCGGTAATATCACAAAGCTTGCTGACATAGCCGAAATCACCGCTGCCGGCAAGCGAGCCGTTGACATAGACAAAAGACTTGCTGAAAAGGCCCTCTGCCTTTAACAGCAGACGTTTCCCGATCCAGTCCTCTTCCAGTTCGATTTCCTTCTGGTAATAATACACACCGGAATCGAAATACCCCGTCCTGCCCCCGTTGAGGCTGTCGGCACGCTGTTCATCATGGAACAGCGCGTCATACGGAATATCCGTCAGGACAGCGTCTTCGGGAATCGAGGTGACAAGCGAAAAGGCATCATCCCTTTTATAGACGTACCAGTCCTGATTCAGATCAATCTTCTTCATGAATATCAGTCAAGCTCTTCACCGTTGGAAGCGATGACCTTCTTGTACCAGAAGAAGGAATCCTTCCTGCTTCTGGCCATGGAGCCCTTGCCTTCATCGTCCA
>JAFWCP010000040.1 GCA_017536845.1 Solobacterium sp.
GTCCTGCCGGCAGGATGTGGACCTGCTCATCCCCCGCGGCAGCAAGAACCTGATCAATGCCGTTGTCACCCAGGCCAGCATCCCGGTCATTGAAACCGGGGCCGGTGTCTGCCATACCTATGTGGATGAGAGCGCCGATTTTGACATGGCTGAGAAGATCATCCTCAATGCCAAGCTGTCCCGGCCGTCGGTCTGCAACGCTATGGAAACACTGCTGATTCATGAAAACCTGAAAAATACATTTCTGCCGCGGATTGCCCGTATCCTGGCCGAGAAAGGTGTTACAATTTATGCAGATGAAGAAGCATGCGGAATTGTACCGGATCTGAAGGCGGCGGATGAGAATTCCTGGCATACCGAGTATAATGACCTGATCATGAACCTGAAGCTGGTGCATGATACACAGGAAGCCATTGACCATATCGAAACTTACGGCACCCATCATTCCGATGCCATCATCACCGCCGACACAGCCAATGCCGAACTGTTCATGAACAACGTCGACTCAGCCTGTGTCTACCACAATGCCTCAACCCGGTTCACCGACGGCTTTGAATTCGGACTCGGCGCGGAAATCGGCATCAGCACCCAGAAACTGCATGCCCGCGGTCCGATGGGCCTGAACGAACTGACGACCTACACCTATCGCTTATATGGAAAAGGAGAAACCAGATGAGAACGTACAAGAAATACTACATGGGACTGATCGGCTGCGGCCATATGGGCATGGCCATTGCCAGAGGCGCAGTTGCGAAGGAATATCTGGAAAGATACCGCATTGCCGTCTATGATCCCAACGAAGAAATCCAGAAGACCTGTGAAAAAGAAGGCTACAAGGTATTCGGCAGCGCGAAGGAAATCATCCGCAATTCGCACATCGTCCTGCTTGCCGTCAGGCCCCAGGATCTCGACAGCGCCCTGGAAGCCATGCAGGGTGAAGAGATTGACTGCCTGCTTTCCATCGTCACCGGCGTTTCCATCGCCGCCCTGCAGGAAAAGCTCAACGGCTGCCCGGTCATCAGAGCCATGCCGAATACGCCCCTGCAGATTTCCGAAGGTGCGACAGCCATGTGCATGTCTGCCAACTGCAAGGCGGACGACTATGACTTCGTCTTCCAGCTCTTCAATTCCATGGGCGTGACAAGGACCCTGCCGGAGTCGCAGCTCAATGAAGCGGTTGCCATCAACGGCTCCACCCCGGCCTATGTCTATCGTTTTATCCAGTCCCTCATCAAGGACGCGCAGGATCGCGGTGTTGACGACTATGCGGCAAGAGACCTGATCGTGCAGACCTTCATCGGCGCTGCCGAACTGCTGAAAAAGGACCGCCGCAAGCCGATCCAGGAATTCGTTGATGAAGTCTGCTCCAAGGGCGGCACAACCATCCGTGCCATCGAAACCCTTGAAGAACTGGATTTCGACAAGATCGTCCACGAAGCAAATGAACAGTGCATTACCCGGGCAAAAGAACTGGGCGAAAACTGATCTCCATACAGCAGTGGCTGTGACATCTGTCACAGCCATTTTTCATTCTCAGTTTTCCATCATGGCCTGCTTCATGGTTCAGGCGCCTTTTTCCGGGTCTTCGTATTTTCGGGACTGGATGATCATTGAAACCCCGATCAGAGCAACAATGAACATCGCCGTCCCGCCGGAAATCGATTCCATCATGAAGATGGTCTCCCATGAAGCAGTGCCGAAGCTTCTCAGCATGGCCCGCTCAAGTGAAAACAGGGAGACGATGGCGGAGACGCAGGCGATGTTTCTGACCGTGATCATGACAGCGGATTTCTGGCGCTGGGCCTTGATGACATTGCGGATGGAATTGCCGACAAGGCCGAAGGTGCAGCCGGCAATCACGACCATAAGACCCGTGCTGCGGATCGGGTTGTGCCGAAAGCGGATGGACAGGCCCACGATCCAGCTCAATACAATGCCTGCCAGGATGATGCCGATGCCGGTGTACTTCAGCAGCTTCCGGTTCCGGTTCAGGCTGCGCACATGCATGCTCAAGGCAAAGATCCGCATCATCCCGATCAGAAGATAGAACGCGCCCATGGTCAGAAACCACCAGGAAGAACGGCTGACCCCGAGAATGCCGTTGAACATGGCATAGGTCAGATTCCATGTCATGCTGAAAAAGGAAGGAATCAGGGGTTCCTTCCGCTACACCGCACGAACCTTTCGGCAGGCATCCCATATCTTCATATCTTTCCCCTTTCTCTTTCAGCGTTTTATCGGCAGCACGTATGCTGCATTTGAAAAGCTCTGAAGCCGCCTGTGCCGTTATGGTATTTCACCAGCCGGTACAGGTCATTTTCGTCCAGCTCCCGGCTGTCCCTGAACCCATAACCAAGCTTGCGGCAGAAAGGCAATGCCGTAATGGAAGCCGGCACTTCAATGCACCCTGTCTGAGCGGCATACGCGTCCTGTTCGAGTGTTGCAACGATTGCCGCGCCGATGCCCTTTCCCTGATAAGAGGGATGGACAAAGATGCTGTAAAGGCAGCAGCAGGAATGCTTTCTGCCGATGGCGCCGCAGGCGATGATTTCACCCTTTTCTTCAGCGACATAGAAATGTGTTTCCGCGGCCTGCAGCAGGATGTCCTGCGGCTGGCGATGGGCAATCAGATCCTCCAGGACATTTGATGGATAGTCCCGGGCGTTGGAAATCCGCATCGTTTCCGCAATCAGCCCTGATACGGCGGAAGCATCTTCGGGTTCAAACCTTCTGATGAACATGGCCCGCCTCCAGAGGACGTACGGTCACATGGACCGTGTCCCCTTCCCTGATGTTCAGCTTCTTCCGGATGGACTTCAGCACACCGATGAGATAACAGATGCCGCCGTTTTCATCCCTGACGCCCATGTTGACAATGCTGCCGGAATACGGAATGCCGTTGAATTCCGCCTGCACCCTGACCCGGCCTTTGCCGAATTCCTTCCGGATGTCCCAGGGAAACACCACATACGCCCCGCCGCTGTCCGCATCTTCCCGCAAGACGGCATCGAATTGATAGACCTTTTCCATTTCTGCTCCTCTGTCACTGTTTTTTATCAGACAGCCCTCTGCGGATGCGTACATACACCCGGCCATCCGGCGTATACATGACCTTTTCCTCCAGCTTTGCGGCATGGCTGAAACGGGAATCAATTCCGGCAATCCCGGTCTTTGCAGGAAAGACAGCCGTCCTTTCGTCCAGCGCCCCCAGTGCCTTCAGCTTTTCAACAGCCAGTTTTCCTCCCGCATAGCCGATGTCCGTCTCCGAAAAATGCGCGGCCGCATAGACGACCAGTTCGCCAAACAAGGCAAGGTCATAGGCCGTGCCGGTAACGGCTTCGACCGTTCGGCCGTTTTCAAAGGCTTCCTTCACCCGCTCCGGGTCAAAGGCATTGTGCAGGACGGTCATCCGGCCCTGTGTCCTGATATACAGGCAGGGCTCATACGGATGGCAGCTCAGCAGATACTGCTTTTCCCCGGCCACAAGCAGGATTCCTTCTTTTTCATACCTGAGCTCATACCTCTGCGTGTTTTCCATCAGTCATCCCCTCTTATGCAGAAAGTGCCGCCATCCGGCAAACGCGGCAGAAAGCAGGAACAGAGGCAAAGACAGGCCGGCCCACCAGAGGCCAAAATCAGACAGAGAAAACCATTCCCGCACCGATTCCCCGGGACTGCCATCCATGCCGTCAGTCATCGGATAGACATGGAACGCCCGCATGCCAAAGCCTTGTTCCATCATGCACTCACCACCGTATTCCTTAAAGCCAAGCGGAAAATGGCCGCTCTTTTCAAAAGCAAGGTGGTTATACAGGCAGCCGGCAAGGCAAATGACAAATGCGGCTGCCAGGGCAATTGCCAGGCATCGTATCAGTTTCTGCTTCATGTTCCTCACCGTGCTTCGCCCAGCTGCCTTTCCCGCAGGCTTTCGCAGAACGTTTCAAAGTCCTTCAGCCTGCTGTAGGATGCAAATGCAAAAACCTGCCAGGAATCCCTGTCATTCTTCCAGTACAGGTACAGCCAGGGGCCGTCATCCCCGGCGCTGAAATCATCTTCCCGCTTCGTGACGGTGCCGTCTTTCAGATATTCAAAGAAGCCGGCCCATTCTTCTTCCGACAGCGGCAATATTCCGGTCACGGTGGCATCATCCTGGGTCAAAGGCCAGTGGTCGCCTTCGCGGGTTTCATGCGAAAAGGCATATTTCCCCGCCTCGGCGTAAAAGCGGTATCTTTGAAAATACGGCGGGAAAGAAGACCCGTCCACCGTGTAGTAAAACTCGGTGATATCTTCGATCCTGATGTCGGTGCCGACGGTCTTTTTCGATGCCTCTTCAATCATCGTGCATCCGCTTCCTGCCATCATCAGCAGTCCCGCAAGGCATGCGGAAAGGATGCCTGTCTGTTTCCGTTTCATCATTTATCCTCTTTCTGCTCTTTCAGGCTGTCGAGATTCTCTTTCTTTTCAAAGAAAGCCCTGCGCAGCTGTTCATATTCTTCTTCGCTGCATGCCTTGCGGCAGGCGGGCGCAAAGGACACTGTTACGGCAAGGCATTCTTCCAGCTTTGCACAAGGGTAAAAAGAACACGCCGCACACGTCTTAACCCCTTTTTCGCAACAGCAGGAAACAATCCGATACCGGCACCGGTTCTCAAGGCGGCAGCCATGGCAGGAAATCTCTTCCTTTGAAACAACATGGTCACGATAGCCGATTGTATGCCATAGCTCAGCTGTATGCTGAAGCCGGGCATCGGTCTTTTCATATGGGTGGTTTACATACCTGGGGCAGACGGAACAGTCATTCCCGCAGGCAGCGATGATTCTTGTCATACCTTTTCTCCCTTCATGGCGTTTCCGCCAGCAGGTATTTTTCCCGGCCGCCTTTACCGGCTTCGCAGAATACGACGGCAAAGCTGCTGCCCATGATCACCGCCGCTTCCGTGCCCATGGCGGCCAGCCTGACCGCTTCGGAAAACGGCAGAAACTGCCCATCCAGGCAGAAATCCGGCGAGATCACAAAACAGACTTCCTCATGCTTCCTGACAAAACGCCCAAATTCCGGCTGACGGTCCAGACCGTCACCGGCCAGGATGATCTTTGCATGATCCAGCACATCAGCTGCCTGATGGGAGAACCTGTCCACGCCGGCATGACGTTTCTCAGGCGTCGTCAGTTCATACAGCACTCTTTCCTGCCTGCTTTTCCGGATGAATGTCTTGACAAAATGTTCTTCCTGCGCACCATTTTTCATATCTTGTACCTCAAAGATGCATGCCGGGCATCTGCTTCATACCGTCTGTTTCTCATAGCACCAGGCAGCGATTTCCGCAATCAGTTCCACCGGCAGCGGCTTGTCATACGGCAGCCGTACCGTGCCTTTTTCAACGCTGTAAGCGGCAAGCTTATCGGAAAAGGCCTGCACCGCTTCTTCGCCGGGAAAGAGGCTTACATGCTTCTTTGCGGCGGCAAAGTGGATGAGATTTGTTTCCCTGCGGTATGTCGGCATCGACCAGGCAATCCGCTCTTCCGCTTGAGGCATGGCCTGGCGCAGGATGGCACGGACTTCCCTGAGAACGGGCTGGATGCCTTCTGGCTGCATGGCGATGTATTCGTCCACCGTCTTCGGTTTCAGGCAGTAGTGGTCCTGGTTCTGCCGTCTGAATTCACGGCCGCATTTCAGGCATTTCCATGTCATGGCGGTTTTCCTTTCTTACGGCTTCTTACTGCGCGGGGGCAGGGGGCTGCCTTCCGGAATGCCCCCGGGCGTCATGTAAGGCTGCATATGGCCGCTGTAGACTGTCTTTTGCACCTTGTCGCGGAAGCCCTGCAGATATGCCTGATCATAGTCTTCTTTTCGGCAGACCCAGGGGTGGGCAGACCCTTGGTTCCAATGGTCACGCACCCTGTCAAGTTCCGCTTCGCTCTGGTGCACCTGGGAGAAGGCATTGCATCCGGCCAGCTCGGTGAACAACTGAAAGTACTCTATGGAATTTTCATAGAGCCTGGCTTCGGGGAAATCGGGCCAGACAGCTGAGCCGCCCATGACGCCCACGGTCAGCTCTTCCCCATGCAGGGAGGCATTGAAGATGAAGGAATGACAGCCGGCACTGTGGCCGGGGGTCAGAACACAGAACAGCTTGGTCTTCCCCAGTTTCAGACAGAGCCCGTCATCAATCAGGATATCAGCGTTTTTCGGCCGCGGCTGGACAAAGGCAAATTCGGTGGGAATGGTCTGCAGCAGGTTCCAGCCGATCCTGCTCATTGCAATCAGCGCATCCGGACATACCTTTTCGCTCAGGTACGGCACGCCGCCATAATGGTCAAAGTGCTCATGGCTGATGACGATCAGCCGGATCTTCGATGCATCCAGCCCCATTTTCGCAAAGCTTTCCGCAATATATGCGGCTTCGATATCATTGCTGGCGGAATCAATCATCAGGAAACCTTCGCCGGTATCGATCACCAGCACCCCCACCGCCTTCGATTCCATCCAGTATACATTGTCAAATACCCGGACCGGGGCAACCGGCTCAAGGGGATTGTTATCCGGCTGTCTGGAAACGGGCGGATCCGGGTTGTACGGCAGAAACGGCTTGCGGCGGGAATTGACTGCTGCCTCTTCCGGGCTTACGGCATTCTGGAAAAAGTCTTTCATACAGATTTCCTCTTCATTCTGCTGTTTCCCATTCTTCCATCAGGGTTTTGATCAGCAGCGCCAGGCTGCCGGCGGACGCGTTGGCCACCTGCAGTACTTCTTCGTGGGAGTGCTTTGTCTTCGCGATGCCGGTTGCCATGTTGGTGATGCAGGAAAAGCCCAGCACCCGCATGCTGAGATAGACGGCAGCAGTTGTTTCCGGCACGGTGGACATGCCGATGGCATCGGCCCCCAGTGCCGCAAAGGCCCGGATCTCGGCCGCTGTTTCAAAGCAGGGGCCGTTGAAGAAGGCGTAGACGCCTTCCTGTAACGGTATTTCCAGTTTCCCGGCACATGCCCTTGCCCGATCCATCAGGGCGAGAGAAAACGGCTCGGAACAGTCGGGAAAGCGCGGGCCGAAGCGCTCATCGTTGGGCCCGATCAGAGGATTGGCGCCGATGATGTTGATATAATCGCTTATCAGCATCAGGTCGCCGGGCGCAAAGCTCCGGTTGATGCCGCCGCAGGCATTGGTGACGATCAGATCCTTCACACCAAGCATTTTCAGGACGTATACAGGGTAAGCAACCTGTTTCATGGTAAAGCCTTCATAGTAATGGAAACGGCCCGCCAGCGCCACGGCAAAGGTGTTTCCCAGATACCCGAAGACCAGCTGGCCGGCATGGCCTTCCACCGTTGACTGCGGGAAGTATGGAAGGTCCCGGTATGGGAACACCACCTGATCCTTCATTGCATAGATGATGCTTCCCAGGCCGCTGCCCAGGATGACAGCCACGGAAGGTGTTTCGGCAACAGTCTGCCGGATATATCTGACAGTTTCCGTCACATGATCATACAGCATATTGTATTTCCTTTCTTGTCTTTCATTATCATACCACAGGATATGCTTTCGACAGGAACATCGTATGATTATTGTATAATGTTGAAAAAGGAGGCCCTCATGAGCAGCAGAACCATCATCCTTGAAGCGCTGATTGA
>JAFWCP010000493.1 GCA_017536845.1 Solobacterium sp.
ATACGCAAGATTCTGGAAACCGTTCAGCAGGCGCTGAATGAGAGAGGCTATAACGCGATCAACCAGCTTGCCGGATATCTGATTTCCAACGACCCCGCCTATATTTCCTCGCACAACGGCGCAAGGCGGATCATCCAGTCTGTGGAAAGGCATGAAATCATCGAAGAACTGGTACGCTTTTATCTTGCCGCCGACGGAAAAGAGGGTAAATGAGCAGTTATCTGGGACTTGATCTTGGCAGTGTGACGTGCGGCGTCTCATGGAGTGAAACAGGCATGATCGCCTCAACGGTCATGACCATCCGTTTTCACCCCGACGACTATGACACCGCTCTGGACCGTGTCCTTGAAATCGTAAAGGAGAAGCAGCCGGACCGCATCGTCCTGGGCCTGCCCCTCCTTTTAAACGGGGATGCCGGCGAAAGGGCACAGATCTGCATGGAATTCGGTGAAGTCCTCAGGCAGGAATCGGGCGTACCGGTGGATCTCTGGGATGAGCGTTTCACGACCCGGGAAGCCGAAGCCATCCTGCTGGAAGCGGATGTCTCGCGCAAAAAGAGAAAGAAGAAAATCGATCAGCTGGCGGCGGTCCAGATTCTGCAGTCGTATCTGGATTCCAAGGCAGCCATGAAAAGAAATGAGGTAAAAAATGGAAACTGACAACGTGATGACAATCATTGATGACGAAGGCAATGAAAGGAATGTCGAAATTCTCCTGACATTCGAAAGCGAGGAAACAGGAAAGCAGTACGTCCTGTTTTCCGATCCTGATGACGAAGACAGCGTCTATGCCTATACGTACACAGATGACGGCGAACTGAACAGCATCGATGACGAGGATGTTGAGATGTGCGAAGAAGTATTTCAGGAATATCTGGGCATAATTGAAGATGGCAAGTAAGAAGAGAAAGAAGAAAAAGTCACTGTTCGTACCGCTGATCCTGGTGCTGATCCTTGTTCTTGTCAGCATCCTGGGCCTGGCCATATGGAATGTGTTTGACGCACAGAAACCGCTGCAGGAGCAGTCGGAAGAGGTCATCTTCGAAGTCTCAGACGGCGACAACTTCCGCACCGTCTGCACCAGGCTGGAAGATGAAGGCATCATCAAGGACGGCAAGATCGCGTATTACTATGTGCGCTGGAAGAAGCTCAATTCCATCTATGCCGGCAAGTTCAAACTTGACAAGAGCTGGGATCTGGAAAAGATCTTCGCCTATATCGGCAGCGCTTCCAACATCGAACAGGAATATGTCACGCTGACCATCGTCGAAGGCGACTGGTGCAAGGACATTGCCCGCAAGATCCAGGACGTGATCGGCATCAGCAGCGATGACCTGATCGCCCTTTGGTCCAACCGCGAATGGATTGAATCCCAGATGGACAGCTATCCGTTCTTAACCGAAGAGATGTTCAACGATGACGTCAGGATCTACCTGGAAGGCTACCTGGCCCCGGATACTTACCACGTCAACCCCGACGCCAGCGCGATTGATGTCACCAAGATGATCCTCAACCACACGCTTGACGTTTACCAGCGCTTTGCCGGCGATATCGCCGCCAATGAGCTTTCCATCCACCAGTTCTATACCCTGGCTTCCATCGTGCAGTATGAGGCCGGCGGCAGCGAAGAAGACCTGCGCACGATTGCCGGCGTCTTCCTGAACCGCCTTTCCATCAACATGCCGCTGCAGTCCAGCGTTACCGTCTGCTATGCCATCGACTTTGACAAGGAGAATGACAACTGGCAGGCATGCGAATTCAACAGCGACAACCCGAGCCCGTACAACACGTACCAGATCCAGGGCCTGCCGCCCGGACCGATTGAAAACCCGGGCGAACTGGTCCTTGACTGTGTCCTGCATCCGATTGAATCCGACTACCTGTTCTTCATGGCGGATGTCTACGGCGACGGGACCATCTACTACGC
>JAFWCP010000494.1 GCA_017536845.1 Solobacterium sp.
GCCGGCATCGGCGTATGCATCGAGAAGGTCGCCCAGCATGGCGGCGAGGGCCTTCGCGACAAGTTCCATGTCGAAAGCCTTGCCACCATTGAACAGATGGACGAAAACGGCATCGTCTTCAAAGAAGCTGAATAAGCAATAAAAAAGCTGCACCGCAGCTTTTTTGATGGTTCAGACAGAACGCTTCCCCAGCTTTGCAAAGACGTCGTCGCGGGGGATCCAGTCCAGGAACTTTTCAACCTGGGCATCCCAGAAACGCCATTCATGACCATAGCCTTCCATCTCGTCCCAGGTGACGTCCGCGCCCAATCCCTTCAGTTCTTCGGCAAACGCCTTGTCCGCTTCATACAGCATGTCCTTGGTGCCGCAGGCAGCGTAGATCTTCGGGAAGGCAAGGCCCTTTTCGGCGATGTTCTTTGCCAGGGCATGGAGGTTGTACTCCGCTTCCGCTTCTTCCGATTTTCCCATCGGGTTTTCGGCGAAGAACTTCGGGTTCAGGGCCGTGGCGGCTGAGAAGGTGCCGATGGCGCGGTAACGCTCGGGATGGGTCAGACCATGCAGGTAGGAACCATAACCGCCCATGGAAAGGCCGGCAATGTAGGTTTCCTCCGGCTTATCGCTGATCGGGAAATAGTTCCTGATGAATTCCGGCAGTTCTTCGGAAACGAATTTCTTGAAGTCATCGCCGCCGACCCTGGCATAGGCCTTGTTTTCCGCCGAGAGGTTGACAACGGCGATCCTTCTTTCCTCGGCATACATTTCCACATTGGTATAGCCGGTCCACTGCATGTGGTTGTTGCCGAAGCCATGCAGGAGGTAGAGCACCGGGAATTTTGCCGGCAGGATGTGGCTGGGCGGATACCCGGCCAGGCCGAGGGACTCAGGACATGTCACGGAAGGAATGACGACGGTGATGTCGACAGCCCGGTTGAGGACATAGGAATAAAAATTGGCAGTCAGTTTCATTTGCTTTCTCCTTTGCGAATTCAGGCAGGAAAGATGCTCAGGGTGATGCCGGTTCCTTCCGCTGCACGCTGGGCTGACGCTGCCCGCTCAGCCGCCAGCAGAGTGACCATATAGCCGGGATTGTCGATATCCAGACAGACCAGCAGTTTTCCCTGCTGCCTGACTTTACGCTGGATGGCGGCCAGCCAGGTTTCAGGCGTCCCGTTTTCATCCACATGCCTGAGATGTTCCGGCAGGTCGTCCAGATAGGAAATGTCATGTTCGAATTCCTTTTTCGTGCCGTCCTCGCGGATCACGGCCAGATGCCTCTTTTCCCAAAGCAGGTCAGTCAGGGCAGAGGCAAAATCTTCGGCGAACCATGTTTTCCCTGTCTTCCTCCGGTACAGGTCCACAAGTTCCTGATCTTCATACATCCTCTTCAGCAAGCCTTCATACAGGGCAGCATCCCCTTTGCGCCGGAAGGTATGACGGAACGTTTCCGGATGGTTCATGCGGTTGTTTCGAAGCAGAGGTTCAACAACCTCTTCCATCATTTCCTTTTTGCCGACATCGGTTTTTTCATAGATGTGGTCGCCTGTTTCAGCGGTCACTTCCAGGGTCAGGTCATAACCCGGATAAGGGCCGGTCACGTTCAGGAACATCTCATCCCGTCCGCTGACATCCCGGCATAAGCCGACAAAGTCAATTTTGTCTTCTGCCATCATTTCCAGAAGAATTTCGAATTTTCCCGCGTCGAAAGGCTCTTCGCCCAGCTCTGTAAACAGCCTCCAGCCCATAGCGCCTCCTTGTCTCAGACATGATTGTCCGCATCTTCCTGATTCAGTACACATATTGTACCATCTCAGGTCCTTCCTGCAAGAGACGGATGACTTATCACTGCTTTTCACCCGCAGTCATGCTATAATCATCGAAAGCCGATTCAGCGAAAGATCATGTGAAAAGAGGTACCACTATGACAATGCAGCAGAAAATCTGGACCGTGGCAGAAGAGCACAACCGGATGCGGATCATCCCCTATCTCGACCTGATGCTCGATACGCCCCACCGCATCAACAAGAACATCGTGGAGAACAACCTCGTCGGCATCAACAACGAGGCTGCCCGCTGGTATTACATCGTGCGCACCGGCGATACCATTGACTGCATGGTGCCCGATGACCGTCCGGTTTCCGACGAACCGGAAGATCTGCCGGTTGACATTGTATATGAGGATGACGACATCGTCATCGTGAACAAGGAAAAAGGCATGGCCGTCCATCCGGCCCCGGGCAATTATGTCCACACCCTGAAAAACGCCATGCTGTTCCGGTATCCGGGAACCGGCCCGGATGAAATCCGCTTTGCCCACCGCCTTGACATGATGACCTCCGGCCTGCTTGTCTGCACCCGTTCCAAAGCCGCCCGCCGCAGCATCGGCGCCCAGATCTTTGACCACTCCTGCCGGCGTGTCTACCACGCCCTGGTTGCCGGATGCCCCGACCCTGAAGAAGGCGTCATCGATGCCCCGATCGGCCGGGATCCGGGCAATTTCCGGCGCATGTGGGTCACCGACAGGGAAAGCAAGGATGCCCGCACCTCTTACCGGGTACTGGAGAGATTTGCGAATGCCGCATTGGTGGAACTGGTCCTGGACACCGGCCGCACCCACCAGATCCGCGTGCATATGAGCTACATCGGCCATCCTCTGCTCAATGACCCGGTCTACGGAACCGTTCTGGAAAATGCCGCCTTTGCCGGCCAGGCCCTGCATGCCTGCAGCCTGACCCTGGTCCATCCGACAACGAAAGAGAAGATGACCTTTACCGTCCCCTATCCCGCTTGGTTTGAAGAACTGCTCGCGCAGTGCCGGGCTGAACAATAAAGAATCCCATACAAAAAGGCATGATCGCTCATGCCTTGTTTTCTGCTTCCCTGCGTGCCTTGCGCTTTTCCAGCCCCGGCAGCAGCAGTTCTTTGTAGAGGAAGTCGAGGATGGCCGCAATCGGAATGGCCAGCAGGATGCCGATCACCCCGAAGATCCTTCCGCAGACGATGACCGAAATCAGTATCAGCAGGCCCGAAACACCCAGCGTATTGCCGAACAGGCGCGGCTTGATGATATAGCCGTCAATGGTCTGCAGGATGCAGGTGAAGATGATGCAGATGATGGCATGGGAAGGCTTCACCAGCACCAGGATGAAGGCGCCGATGGCCCCGCCGATCACCGGGCCGAAGGTCGGGATGAGGTTGAAGAGGCCGACCACCACCGATACCAGGCCGATGTACTGCATGCCTGCCACCTGCATGAAAATGGCATTGGCCGACCCGACGATCATGCTCTCCAGCAGGCTGTAGCTGATATAACGGCTTAAGATGACGTCGCACCTTTCCAGCACGTTCCAGATTTCCGCCAGCATTTTTTCCGGCACGACGGCGTGCAGGAAACGGCCGACGCCGGCCTTGACATTGCGCTTGCCGGCCAGCAGGTAGATGGACAGGATCACCGCCACCATCAGGTTGGCAAAGGACTTGCCGATGTTGGCGGAGGTGGACAGGATCCGGCTGAGGTTGTCGGTCAGAAACCTCGTGACCATTTCCAGAATGCCGGAAGAGGATTGGATGAGTTCCTGCACCGGTTCAAGGTTGGTCAGGTTGATGTCCGCCATCAGCCCTTCCAGCGTCGCCACATAGCCATCCAGGTTGTTGGCAAAGGTCTGGATACTGTGGAACAGCTGGGGCACGATCATGCCGAACAGCAGCACAAGCACGATGGCCACCAGCAGCAGCGAGCACATGGATGATACCGACCACTGCGTGTTCTCATTTCTGATCCCGGCAAATAACGTCTTGCTTAAGATCTTGGCAATCGGGTTGATGACATAGGCAATCACACAGCCCAGCACCACCGGCGCAAAGTAGCCGCCCAGGGTGGACAGGGATTTCCCGATCACGCCAAGATTGGTTAATAACACATAAAGCGCAACAGCAGAACAGGCGGCGATGGTATAGGGATACCAGGACTGTTCCTGCGGTCTTTTTTTCATATTGCCATTTCCTTTCTAAAAGCCGCGATTATTATACACATCCACGGCTGTCAGGGTGATTAAGAATGCCTTAAGATGTCAGACTGCCTTGCCCATTTCATAGGCTTCAGCCAGCTGCGGCTTGCCTTCAATATCGCCATGGTTGGGATTGTCGGTGCCGTAGATGACGCCCTTGCATTCGCCGTAAGGCAGGCAGATTTCAAAGCCGTTGAATGCCTTGAGGGCACCGTCGATGGAGCCGAAGTCAGGATCGGCGCTTGTGCAGATATAGTACAGTTCCTTCCTGCGAAGCTGGAAGAAGCACGGGTAGGTGCGGTCGATGAACGTCTTCATCTGGGCGCAGACATTGTAGAAATAAACCGGGGAAGCCAGTACAAACACATCCGCCTGCTTCATCATCCTAAGGATTTCCGCCATATCATCCTTCAGCACACAGACATTGCCATGGCTGTGACAATAGCCGCAGGCCATGCAGTAGCCGATTTTCTTTTCGCTCAGACGGACAAAGGTCACTTCGTTGCCGGCGTCCTTTGCGCCTTGTTCAAATGCAGCTGCCAGCCGGTCGGAATTGCCGCCTTTGCGGGGGCTGGACGAGATAATCAATACCTTTTTCATATACATTTCTCCGCTGTTAATCTTTACAATTATATCAGAAAAAACAGGACTGCTATGTATTTCCAATGTGCATAATGTCCTGTTTTTCACAGGATTCTGAAAGAATCACTTCTTTTCCCGGCGTTTTTTCAGCACGCAGGCCGCATCCCTGAACTGCAGCTATGGGTGAAGATGCCCCTCCTGCTGCCTGCGACCTGCATGATGCCTTCTCTCGTCTTCATCAGCAACGTTCCACACCGGCTCCCATTGCATCATTTCCGCCCGGAAGGCCGCTGCCGGAACCATGTTTCCAGGCTGACCGGTACAGCGCATCACCATGCGCACAGGCTTGCGGGCAGGCTGTCTCAGGCTCATTGAACAAAGCGCAGGCAATGACGGATGGCTCCTGGCGCGGTCCGTCATCTTTTCGATGGCGATACGGCGGTTTTCCGGCAGGATGCTTACCGTACCGGAAAACCGTTACTCGGCACGCAAACGTCTGCATATTGTTTCTGTCAGTTTTCTGATATACTGTTCCCGAAGGAGTACACTGTATGGAACAAAGACAGAAACTGATCTTGAGGCTTCTTGAAACCGGAAAACCTGTTTCCCTGTTTGCCCTGGAGGAAAGCATTGGGGCAAGTCCGGAAGAGTTGCTGGAAGAGCTTCGCGACATCGCTTCCCGGGGCTATGATAACGGCTATGAACTGACCGCCGATGATGACGGCTACCGCCTGATACGCCATGGCCCCATCGTCACGGAGAATCCTGAAACCGGACAGGATAAACCGGGCCGCCAGGAAGAGCTGGCCGCGAAAATCCTGCTGCAGGTATTGATGCACGGCACCTCCGTCAGCCTGAAAAAGCTTGCGGAAGCAATTCCTCTTAACGACGTGGAGCTTCGCTTCCTTGTCCCTTTGCTCATCAGGACCGCCGGTCTCTGCAATGTCAAGGCCCTTTTGCGCAAGCGGACGCTGGCTTTGCAGGGAAAAGAGCAGGATCTGCGGATCCTGGCCGCTTCCCTTCTTCAGCAATTCCCCATTTCTTCCCTCAGCCTGACCATCCCGGCCGCCCGCCGGCAGTATCTGGCCGACCAGGCTGACCGGCTCCTGCAGCTGCACGGCATTTCTGCCGGCAAGGCGCAGCGCACCTGCCTGCATGCCTTCCTGACAGCCGATCTGTTACGGATCCACCAGGGCTTCCACATCAATGCCTGCCCTTTGATCCCCCCATCCGGGCCGCTGGTCAGCCTGACCGAGGATCTGTGCCGGATTGTCGCAAAGGAAACCGGCCTGACGCTGGCGCCGGCGGAAAAGACCTTCTTTGCCTTACGGCTGCATGCCCTGGCGGAAACCGTCCCCTTTGACCAGGCCTTGCATGATGCCGCCCTTGACGCATTGGCGGCAATGGATGAGGTCTATGGCTTTCACCTTTCTGA
The DNA here is from genome assembly GCA_017536845.1 of Solobacterium sp. The sequence goes on from JAFWCP010000494.1 coordinate 6,022, forward strand.
AGACAGGGTTTTACGGAAAGAGCTGGATGCCTGGATGCCTTCTTTCGGCTTGCGGATCCGCCTTGGCTGCATCCCGCTGCGGCCATATGGCCATACGGTTTCTGAAAGCTTCCCGCTGGCTTTTGAACTGGCCGAGCTGATGGGCACCCGCACAGCCAGCCTGCTGAAAAGGCC
>JAFWCP010000495.1 GCA_017536845.1 Solobacterium sp.
GGCGATGTCAGCGGTTATGAGAATACCTGGGAAGACGGAATTGAAAGACACAAGGATGAAATCCTTCAGTGTGTCTACGAAGAGGGGGTCAGGTACATTCCTGACAATGCCTTCAGGAATTACCGGAATCTTCAATCTGTGACATTCCCTGACAGCCTGGAAACCATCGGCTATCAGGATTTCATGGGCTGCGACAGTCTGACGGTGCTGGATATTCCCCGCAATGTCAGAAGCATCGGGGAACACACCTTCATGTGCTGTGAGAAGCTTGTCAATGTGAATGTCGATGAAAGAAACCTGTATTTTGCATCTGTTGACGGTGTCCTTTATGATAAAGCGGTTTCGAAACTGCTGTTTTACCCGATCGCAAGAACCGATACATCCTATCAGGTTCCGGATACAGTCAGGGTGATCAGAGGACCGTTCTATCTTTATTCAGGCAAGGACACGCCAAGGTGTTCCCTGGAAAGGATCATCCTGCCTGATCATCTGGAACGGATTGAGAATTTTGCTTTCCAGGAATGCCGGAAGCTGAAGGAAATCAACATTCCGGACAGTGTCACGTATCTTGGCGAAGGGGCCTTCTACCATTGCGAAGCACTGGAAGAAGCGGCTGTCCCCAAAGGCATCACTTCCTTAAGTGCGACGTTTGCCGGATGCATGAATCTTCATAAAATCGTCATTCCCGGCAGTGTGCAGGAAATGTGGTTTGCAGTTAACAAGGATGTCATGGATACAGGGCTGCCGTATCTGACAGCGCTTGGGCCGATCGGCGGTGATTACAATATCCAGATCGGCTGGACGGAAGCCATTCCGGCCCGGGCCTTCATGCGATGTGATACCCTGCAGAGCGCCGTCATTCCCGATGGCATCACTTCCATCGGCTCTCAAGCCTTTGAAAGCTGCCGTTCCTTATCTTCCATTACCATTCCCGCAAGCCTGAAAACAGCAGAAGATCATGCCTTTTATGATTGTGAAGCACTGAAGGATATCTATTACAACGGTATACCCGCACAATGGGCACAGATCCGCGTTGAAAACGACAACAATGCCTTTGCTGAAGCAAAGGTGCACTATAAAGTGGATCTTTCCTTCAACGCAAACGGAGGTACGGTGACCCCATCCGGGAAAACCGTCTACACCGAAACGCCGTACGGCGATCTTCCGGTGCCGGTCAGAGACCATTACCGCTTTGACGGCTGGTACACCGCTGCAGAAGGAGGAACAAGAGTCACAGAGAGTACAGCGGTTGCACAGAGTACGGCCCACACGCTGTATGCCCACTGGACAAGGAAGACAGTCTATCAGGTTGTTTACAATGCTGCCGGCGGCACCGGGACACCGTCTGCCCAGACAAAAGAAGAAGGCACAGCCTTGACCTTAAGCAGTGAAATCCCGGCAAAATCGTTCATGGTCTCCTATAACGCGGCCGGCGGCAATGTAACGCCTGCATCAAAAAACCTTTCCTGTACGTTTATCAGCTGGAATACGGCCCGTGACGGCAGCGGCCAAGTGTATGCCCCGGGGGCAAGATATACCGCGGATGCGGATGCAGTCCTCTATGCCCGATGGCAGAATCCAAAAGCCGGTGATCTGGCTGTTCCTGTACGCAGCGGTTATGTATTTGACGGGTGGTATACTTCCGCTTCGGGAGGCAGCCGGATCTACAGCGATACGGTCATAAGCGCCGATACAACCCTGTATGCCCATTGGCGTGAAGAGGAAATCTACAACCTTGGCGATGAAACCTATTCGTTTGCCAATTATTCCGATGGAGATTCAAACGGGCATTGTTTCGGCATGTCGGTGACAAGTGCCGGCTACTATAACGGACAGCTGGATATCCGGGATATCGGCGGCAATGAAAACACGCCGTTATACAGTTTCCGCGATACCCAAAGGGTAAGAGATCCGATCTGCTATTACCAGGGCGTACAGGGAAATTACATTACAAAGTCCATCGTTGCCGGCGGATCATTCTACCTCAGACATTACCGGTCCGATATCTCCGCCGACTGGCCGGAAGCTGTCGATTATGTAAAGAAACATGACTATGACGGCACCGGCCTGCTGCAGCTGATCTTCTGGAAAGGCACCAGCGGGCATGCAGTCAATTTCCTGCGCTATGAGAATGTGAACGGACAGGACCGCCTGTATGCCTATGACAACAATTTCCCGAATCTGGAAGTCTACTTCTACCGTGACGCCCGAGGTGAGGTACATGAAGCACCGAAACAGACCATTGACGGCGCGATTGAAAGTGTCGGCCTGCATGATATCAGGATTTTCTTTGCAGGTGCCGGCGGCTTTGATCCTGCGCATGTCCTGTATGTCCAGAAAGATGCCGCCCGGGTACAGGGATTTGAATATTCCTATATGGCCGGCGGCCTCAATGGTGCGGAATATGTCATGTATGAGATTCCCGCCAATGTTGACAGGGTTACCATCATCCCCTCTGAAGACAATGCGGATTTCATCTACATGGGTACAGAATACAGCTTCGGCAGGATTGAAGAGGATACATAC
>JAFWCP010000496.1 GCA_017536845.1 Solobacterium sp.
AGAACCGCAGCTTTCCTCCCAGCTCATGATGGCAGGGGCCCTGGCATTGGTCCTTGGCATCGGCGGCACTGTCATTCCCGCTGAAGTACGGGATATCCTTGCCTTTTTCGTGCTTCAGCCGATTTCGGAAATCTTTACCTGTCTTCTGCATGTCTTTATCGGCCCGATGATCTTCCTGTCCGTTCTGAGCGGGATCGGCGGCATTGGCAGTGCGTCTGATTTCGGAAAGATCGTGAAAAAGATGCTGACAAGGTTCATCAGATCCACTTTCCTGATAGCTGCCCTCGCCGGCTTTACCCGTCCTTTCTTTCGCCTTCCTGCTGTTTCATCGGCAGGCGGGGAATCGCAGCTGCTGAAGATCCGGGAGTTGCTGCTGGGGATGGTTCCCGGCAATCCTGTTGCCCTTTTTTACGAAGGGCATACCCTGCAGATCATCTTTCTTGCGGTATTGATCGGCATCATCCTTCTTGGCCTTTCGGAAAGAAGCCGGCATGTGCAGGACCTGCTGACGGAAATGAATGATATCGTTGCCCAGGGGGTTGGGATTGTCTGCAGGATGCTGCCGGCATTTATCTTTGCGTCATTGACCCTGCAGTTCTGGGAAAACGGTCTTGGCGCGATCTTCAGCCTGTGGAAACCGATTGTCTCAGGGCTTGTTCTGATATTCCTGTGCATGACGGCAAAACTGCTGTACAGCGCATCAAAACTGAAGGTCAGGGCAATAGACCTGATCAGAAAGATCCTGCCGGACGTCGTGGTGGGCTTTGCGACAGCCTCCTCTTCTGCGGCTTACGGTACATGTACGGATATCTGTGAAAAGAAACTCGGCATAGCTGAGGCACTGGTAAGGATCGGCATTCCCTTCGGTTCTGCCTTTTACTGCGGCAGCTGGGCATTCTGTTTGTGCTGTGCGCGTTCACCGTAGCCCAGACCTATGGCATGGGCGGGGGCTTCAGCTGGCTGTTCATCATCTGGCTTGTCAGCGGCATCATGAGCCTTGCCGTTCCGCCTGTTTCCGGCGGCTGCCTGGCGTGTATGGGAATTCTGTTCAGCCAGCTGAATCTGCCGGCTGAAGGCCTGGGTACTGCCGGCGTGCTCATCCTGATCATCGACTTTTTCGCGACCGGCTTTGACATTGGCATGCGCATGATGGATCTTGCGCTGCTGGCTGATGATCTGGGCATGCTGGATCATGAAGTGCTCCGAAAGCAGGAAAACGCATAAGGAATAAGATCATAAACGGCTGTGCCCCCGGCAGGGGAAGCACAGCCGTTTTCAGATATCCTCTTTGCCGTCCTGAAACCGGCGGATCATTTCCGAAGTCAGGGAAACCGTTCCATCCGCGTCGAGCTCTTCGTCGCGGTCGGCCCAGCGGGCAAGCCGCAGCTCCGTCTCATCCAGGGTGATATGGTCGCTGCCCTTGACCCGGCACCAGAAGCCGAACAGCAGTGATCCGGAAAAGGACCAGGGCTGGGATTTATAGTATTTCAGGGCGGTGACATCAAGGCCTGTTTCTTCCTTGACTTCCCGCAGCACGGTCTCTTCGATCGTTTCACCGATTTCATTGTAGCCGGCGACCAGGGCGTATTTCTGATGCGGCCTGTCTGCATACTTGGTGACCAGCAGCCTGTTTTCGTCATTCAGAACGGCGACGATGACCGCCGGGCTGATACGGGGGTAGACGATCATATTGCAGGCCGGACAGCGCATGGCCCGTTCTTTCTCATCCTGCTTCATGCTGGAACCGCAGCGGCCGCAGTAGCGGTTTTCGCGCATCCACTGGGCAAGGTGGCTGCCGGTGACCGCCGCAAAGGCGAGATAGTCCGGCTGAAAACGGCGGAAAGCCCGCAGCGGCAGGACGGTCGGATCTTTCAGAAGCGAAGCATCTTCCAGCAGGAAATAGTTCCGCTCATCAATCCGGAACAGGTAGGTCAGATCCTGATGACCTTCCAGGTCGGAAACAAGATAGGGTGAGGAACTGTCCTTAAAGCAGATTCCTTTTTCGGTATAGCAGAAAACAATGTCTTCCGCCTGCGGCGGGGCCGGATGGTAGGCATTGATGAAATGATGCGGCAGTATGTCCTGGATCATAAGCAGGCTCCTTTCTGTTTTCATTATAAAAGAATCATTGAAATTCTGCATGCAAATGCGTGCGTAACGATGTTATTTTCGGTTAGAATCATCTAACTCTACAAACCTCGTTTTTTCGGTTATAATATCAGCAATGTTGAAAGGAAAACAGAACATGACAGTGAACGAAAGAATTGCGGCCATCCGGGGTCTGATGGCTGACAAGAATATTGATGTGTACTACATTCCCAATGAAGATGATCATCTCTCCGAAGAATATACGGCGGATCATTTCAAATGCAAATCCTTTGTCTCCGGCTTCAGCGGCGAATCCGGCTGCGTCGTCATCACGCAGGATTTCTGCGGCCTCTGGACTGACGGCAGATATTTTACCCAGGCGGAAAACGAACTGGCCGGCAGTGATGTGGAACTGATGCGCATGGGCCAGGAAGGTGTTCCTGCGGTCATGGACTTCTTAATTGAAAAAACCCCGGAAAACGGGACCCTCGGGTTTGACGGCACGGTTGTTTCCACCGCGAAATCTTTTGAGCTTCTGCGCCGGCTCAAGCCGAAACAGGCAAAGCTGCACGTCGGCGATGACCTGACCGGCATGATCTGGACAGACCGTCCGGCCATGCCCGGCCAGCCGGTATACATCCTTGAGGAACAGTATACCGGTGCCTCGGCCGCAGAGCGCATCGCCATGGTCAGAGAAAAGATGCAGGAAAAAGGCGCGGATGTCCTGATCATCACCCGCCTGGAAGATCCCTGCTGGCTGTTCAACCTGCGCGGCAATGACATTGAATGCACGCCGGTAGCGTATGCCTTTGCCATGTTGGATGGTGAAAAGGTATATTATTATATTGATCCTGCCCAGGTAGATGAAACAGTATGCGCGTATCTTGAAGAAAACGGCGTTACGGTACGCGGCTATGATGACCTTGCGGAAGACCTTGCCGGACTCCATGACAGGAATATCTGGGTCAACCCGCAGTCTTTCAATTCCCGCCTGTACAGCTGCCTGGCCAAGGACAACCGGCTGATCAGCGAGGAAGGGCCGATCGCCCTGTTCAGGGCGGTCAAGAATGAGACCGAAATCGCCAATACAAAGCATGCCCATCTCAAGGACGGGGCTGCCATTGTCCGCTTCATCAAGTATGTCAAGGAACACGTCAATGACGGCGATATGACCGAAGTCAGCGCCCAGAATGAACTGTACCGCTTAAGGGCAGCGCAGCCGGATTACATAGAACCTTCCTTCCCGACCATTTCCGCCTACCAGGCCAACGGTGCCATGATGCACTATACAGCAACGGAAGAAAACCACGCGAAGGTAGAACCGCGCGGCTTCCTGCTGGTCGACAGCGGCGGCACTTATAAGGATGGGACGACCGACATCACCAGGACGATTGCTGTCGGACCTTTGACCGACGAAGAGAAGATGCTCTATACGCTCGTGCTGAAAGGCCATCTGAACCTGATCTCGGCAAAGTTCCTCAAAGGCACAAC
>JAFWCP010000041.1 GCA_017536845.1 Solobacterium sp.
AATCCTCATTCTTCAGCTTGCGGATGTTGATGGAAGGCTCATAGGCCAGAGGATGGGAATCAGAGAGGATGACGGCCATTTCATCCGATGCCAGGGGATAGATGTTAACCGGCAGGCTGGGGTCAAGCATGGTTTTCCGGGTGATGATGGCGTCATAGTAGTTATCCCGCATCCCGTCCATTAACATGCGGTTATCGACTTCCTCAAAGCGAATGTTGAAGCCTTCGTGTTCCTCGTCAAAACGCTTGAAGAGCTGGGTCAGACGGTACTGCCTCAGGATCGGGATCGTGCCGATGACGACCGTGCGGTCCTCGTGCATGCGGTGGAGGTCCATCATCCGCATCGTGCGGTAATACTGCCTGACAAGCGGCAGGGCTTCCCGGTAGAGGGTCATGCCGGCTTCGGTCAGGACGCCGGTCTTTTTGCCTTCGCGCAGGAAGAGTATGGTATCAAATTCCTTTTCCAGAGCCAGGATATCCTCATGGGCACTGGACGTATAGCGGTGAAAGCCGGCAGGGGTAGCGAAAGAATCGCTCTTGCAGGCATTGATAAATGTTTCAAGCTGTTCGATTGTCATATGAATTCTCCCGATAGACTTTCTTAACTGCAGAAATTATATCATGTTTGTCATTCAAACTGCAGTCTTTCTTTCGCGACTGCCAGCATCAGGCGGATGCGGTTTTCCTGGTTGACGGCACTGGCGCCGGGGTCATAGTCGACCGCGGTGATATTGGCTTCCGGAAGCTTTTCCCGGATACGGCTGATGACGCCCTTGCCGGCGATGTGGTTGGGCAGACAGCCGAAGGGCTGGGCGCAGATGATATTGGCATAGCCGCTTTCCACCAGTTCCACCATCTCGGCTGTCAGCAGCCAGCCTTCGCCCATTGACGCCCCCAGATGCAGGATGCCTTCCGGTTTCTTCATCAGCTCACGGAAAGGGCAGGAGGCATGGAAGCCGTGTGCCGTCAATGCCTTTGCCTGGGCCGCGTCGATGCGCATGAAAGCTTCAAGGAGCGTGGAAGCACCCTTTTCGACAAGATGGGAACCGCCGTAATACTGAATGTCCAGCATCCGGTTGGCAATGCAGTATTCCACAAAGCCGATTAACGGCGGCAGGCAGACCTCACAGCCTTCCTTTTCCAGAAAGTCCTGCAGGCCCCGGTTTCCTAACGGTGCATACTTGACATAGATTTCGCCGACAATCCCGACTTTGACCCGCGGTGTTTCCACCACCGGGATATTGGCAAAATCTTCTGTAATCAGGTCGAAATGCGCTGCCAGGCCGGGAATCATGGGATGTTTTTCATTCATCCAGCCGTTGATCTTCTCCTTCCAGTACGCAGTCCGCCGGGAGGCATCCCCGCCATTGACTTCATAGGGAGCGACCTGGTTCCGCAATGTCATCAGAAGATCCCCGTAATACATGGCGGCAACCAGCTTTTCGACAAGCCGCGGGGATAACGGCAGGGAACTGTCCTTTTCCAGGCCCGAGAAATTCAGCGAGCAGACCGGCACATTGGCATAGCCGGCCTTTGCCAGCGCCTTGCGCAGAAGCAGGATATAATTGGAAGCCCGGCAGCCGCCGCCGGTCTGGGTGAGCAGCAGGGCCGTATGGTCCAGGTCATAGTCTCCCGAAGCCAAAGCATCAAGAAACTGCCCGATGATCAGCAGGGCCGGATAGCAGGTATCGTTATGCACATACTTTAAGCCAAGCTTCAGGATGTTGTCGGAGCTGTTTTCCAGCATCCGGGCGTGATACCCTTCGCTTTCCAGGGCGCTCTGCAGCAGAGAAAACGGCAGCGGGGCCATGTTGGGAAACAGCAGGGTATGGGTATGGACCATCTCCCTGCGAAAAGGCGGTGTTATTGTTTCCATCAGCGTTTCTCCTTTCTGGCCTTCAGGGCGGCAAACAGGGAACGGATGCGGATGTTGACCGCGGAGAGATTGGTGATCTCGTCAATCTTCAGCTGGGTGTACAGCTTGCCGCTGTTGTGGAGGATCTCTTTTGTTTCATCGGCAGTGATGGCATCCAGGCCGCAGCCGAAGGATACCAGCTGGATCAGGTCACAGTCTTCATGGGCAGCGCAATAGCGGGCTGCCGCGTACAGGCGGGCGTGATAGGTCCACTGGTTCAGGACACCGGTTTCCGCCCGGCCGCCCAGATGGCAGATGCTGTCCTCACTGACGACAGCGGCATTGCAGCGGCTCATCAGACGGTCAATGCCATGGTTGATTTCCGGATCGACATGATACGGGCGTCCGGCCAGCACGATGATGTGCTTTCCTTCTTTCCTGGCCTTGCACATGATATCGGCAGCCTGGCGGCGGACGTCCTCACGGTATTCTTCCAGGGCATCATAGGCTCTGGAAATGGCCTGAACGATGTCCTTTTTCCTGAGGGAAGGAAAATGCTTCAAAAGCAGGCGGGGGAAGATCGCCGTAAAATCCCTGCGGCGGGAAAGGTCGACATATTCATAGAAGAAATCAGTTTCCCGCAGTCCCTTGATATTGTCAGCAAGCAGTTCAGGATAATAGGCGACTACCGGGCAGTTGTAATGCCGGTCGGAAAGGCCTTCGTCCAGGTTGTAGCTCATGCAGGGATAGAAGATGGCGTCAACGCCGGCTTCCAGCAGAGCCTGGATATGGCCATGGGCCATTTTGGCCGGGAAGCAGACCGTATCGGAAGGGATGCTGTTCTGTCCCTTGCGGAAAAGCGCGTTGTCGGAAACAGGGGAAACGACGACCTTGAAGCCAAGTTCTCTTAACAGCGTATGCCAGAACGGCAGCAGTTCATACATGTTCAGGCATAAGGGAATCCCGACCCTGACTGCGCCGTCTCCTTCATCGGCAGCAATGGCCTTCAGCTTTTCCAGCTTGT
>JAFWCP010000042.1 GCA_017536845.1 Solobacterium sp.
CATGAACATCTGCAGTGCCCTCGCCATCAGCATCCGTTCGTCACTTTCGCCAAGCGCACTGTAGTATGTCGCGTTGACCTGGTAGTACACATTCTTGGCACCCTGCAGATCCTTGACATAACCGCCTCTTTCAACCGTCACATTGATGACATTCCGGATGCTTTCTTCCGGAAGCAGACCTTTCAGGTCAAGCAGAGGAATACCGTCATGGCAGCCCAGCATATTCACGGTATGAATCTTCTTCTCGATGACCTCATCCATCCACTTCTTGAGATAGGAACCGTTCTTTCTCTCGAAGGCATCAATGACAAGCCCAGGGAGGAAGAAGTCATAGACCATGTAACCCTTATCCGCAAGGGTCTGATAGATCTTCTCTTCATAGGATGCATGGATCTCCGGCAGCAGCTTCAGATTGAGCGGTGTTGCGATGTCGTCAATCTGCTGCAGCAGGTCCCAGGTACCCGGATCATTCAGGAAGTTATGAGCACCGACTTCTTTGGGGGCATAGGCAAAGGCATCCAGACGGACAATGGAAGCACCATAGCCGGCCAGCTTTGCCAGTGTCTCACGGTAGTAATCCCATACAAGGTCAGATTTGATATTCAGGTCCATCTGGCCAAGGTATGTACGCCGGCTGTTGACATAGTCCTTTACGGCATCCTTATAGCTGTTCCACCTGCCAAGGTCCATGGTTTCCGGATTCTTGGACTGGTTGAAGGCATTGGCAATTTCCTGTGCGACTCCATACTGCATATGCAGGTTCTGCACCAGCTCATAGGCATTGATGTCAGGATAGTTGACTTCTTGATAGAAGGTATTCCAGTAAGGCACTTCTCTGCCATCCGGGAACCTTACCATCAGTAACGGCAATCCTGCCTTGCGGAAGAACATATCCTTGAGATACTTCTCATCCGGCTGGATGTAGCCGGCTTCGGTCATTTCACCGCAGCCCGCCCAGAATTTATTCCAGTCAATGAAGAAATCACGGTATTCCGACGCATCACCCTTTTTCAGGATGTCCTGGAACTGCGGTGAAAGCACCGAAATATGGTTCAGGACAAAATCCATCAGCAGGCTGATATTCAGTTTCTTCAGTCCTTCAATATCTTCTTTGGTGGCAAGTGTTTCATTCAGGTCATACCCGATCAGGGAAAAACCTCTGTCCAGGTCGCAGTTGAAGACGCTGGGAAGAATATAGAATGATTCAAACGCGTCTTTCATTTCCGGCTTTTCGAGAACCTTTACGATCTCACCGAGAGTGCCGCCCATGCTGTCGGGATAGGCGTTCAGCAATGTACCCGTCAATGTCTTGTTCATTATGGCTTTAATACCTCACCTTCCTTGGAGAGAATAATATCCGCATTCTCCATTCTGCGGTCAAGCTTTTCCTGCTCGATTTCAAGCACCATGGTGACAAAGGCAGAATCCGCCTTGCCGTCCCTTGCCCTGAACAGACGATAGGCCTTTGTCTCTTCCGGGGTTGAACGCAGGCAGATGGCAATGTCAACGCCCTTGACCTGCTCCGCACCGCTGTGCGTCCATTCCAGCAGCAGTACATCGGTATCGCTGAAATCCACGGCATCATACCAGCGGGCATCTTCCGTTCTGCCCATACGCTTCATCCAGATCTTCTCCGCCCCGTTCTTAAAGGCATTCAGCACCCAGTTGACCTGCGCATAATCCTGTTCTTTCTCTTCGCCAAGATAGCCTTTCAGCCCTTCTCTTCCGTATGCCTGGTAGATCTTCAGCCAGGGATAGCTTTCGCATTCCTTCGGATCAGAATCTGTTTCCTTCTTCCATAAGTCAGACAGCACCTGCTGAGCTTCCGTGCTGTATGCATTCTCCTTTAACAGCCCCTTCAGACCTTCCGAACGGAAGATGGATACACGCTCGGCATCATTGTATTCCGGAATACGGCGGGGATAGTTGTCACCGGACATCGCATATGCCTTGATTCCCGCTTCATTCAGATAATATGTCAACAATGACGTCGTCACGCTCTTTCCCGATCCGGACCCGCCGAAAATGGAAACAACATACTTCTCATCACCTTTTTCCCGCATCATTTTCACCAGCAGCTTAAACAGCTTCTGGGCATGGGGAATCAAAGCATCAGAAATGATGACCTTATCCCCCGGCATATCACCATGTGGCATGTCCTCGACGGGCGCCGGGAACTGCCAGGCTTCCTGTTCCAGGATTTCCTCCAGTCTTTCCTGCATCATTATATCCTCCTGTGTATAGTTGTTTCTATTTTACCATTATTCCCGATACTGTGCTGATCGTTCAGACAGATTCAAACCGTTTTCCTGTCTCTGTTCCTGTTCACCTGCCGCAAGGTTTTCTCAAACCTTCAGCAAAAAAAGGCTTCAGGGCGTAGGCAGCTGAACATGAGGCACGTTCGATGGATTCCGGACTGTATGACAGGTCAAACTTCATTTTTGCTTTTCACTTTTGATTGTGTATAATACCGATATGGCAAATAATACAATTACAGCGAAAATTGCGGTGGTGGAAGATAACACGGAAGATATGATGTGGATGACAGCTGCGGTACAGGAGGTGTTTCCTTTCGCGCAGATGTTCTCCTCTCCAATCAATTCTCTACTTTTTCTTAAACATTTCTCTTCATTTCTCTTATGATTGATTCAGGCTTTTGAAAGGGATGACCGTGTTGGTACGTCCCTTCTTTTTCCTCAGGCAAGTCTGCCTTTGTCTGTAATTTTCATCAATGCAGAAGGAGATTTCGGATTTCCTTCCCGGCAGATCAGCCCTTCTTCAAGCAGCGGCTTGATCACTTCTTTCAGGAAGGCCGGTCTACTTCTGTATTTTGTCACTGCCTGCAGTTCCCTGACCGGCCTGGCACCTCGCTTCAGGATTTCAAGGATCCTGTCCCTGTCTGACAGAATTGAATCATCGATTTCGGTTTCATCCTGCAGGTTCGGCAGCCGAATTACAAGACATCCCGGATAGATCAGTATGCCCGGCTGTCTGTCTTGCGGTGCATCCTGATAGGCCCTGCTGAGAAGACGGAAACCGCTGCCGCTGCACGCGATCAGACCGGCAAGGCCAAAGCATGCTGCAATGTCTTCATTTCTTCTGACAGAGGGCATTGTTTCAGATGAAAGCTCATCATCAGGCCCGGCCAGAAGCCATGACCCCGGTAAAACAATGTCAATCCTGTCGCTGAAAATATCAACATCAATCTCAGTATCCGCAATTGTGTAATCCCTGTAGGCAATCGCATTGGCAAGTGCTTCCTTGACAGCTTCCTGCGAATACGACAGTACAGAGACACTGCCGTTTATCGCTTTTCGTTCTATAAACCCCAGTACGTCTCTGAAAACAGCTGACAACGGTCCATGATACTTACTTTCACTCTCCAAACCATCACCTTTTCTCTTCCCATTCCACACTCTGCAGCAGACTTCCGTATCATACCCGACATAATCATCCTTGAATTTCAACAATCCCGGTTTTGCCTTTCCATCTTCCAGAACCAGATCTGCTTCCTGCACCTCTTTCAGACCAGGCACAGGGGAAAGCGGACGATACTGCCGGCAGAGCTTCAGGAAATCAGACCATTCTTCCGGACGGAATCTGACTTCACCGTTTTTGCTGAGGGATGCAGGCTTTTCCGGTGAAGAGATTTCACCATCAGGCTTCGCTTCCGTATCACTTTTCATTTCCGAAGCCGGCTGGAATGCTTCTTCACGATAAACAACAGCAGCCTCAGATGAATTGACCTTCAATGCCAGCACAAAACGTTCTGCATAATCATCAATACTTCTCAGCTGGAACCCGTAACTGACGGCCGGGACAATGCACACGCCGTTCATACGGGCTATCAGGTTCTTTGTTTTCTCCACATCCGCAGCTGTCAGCCCGACTAATTCCCCGCGTTTGGAAACACCGACAAAAATCACGCCGCCGGTACCGTTGGCATAGCCAACGAATGTCTTGACCCATTTGGCCGGGTTGTCAGGATTCAGCCTTGCTTTCGTTTTGTATTTCAGCCCGCCGCTGATTACGTCCGGATATAATTCCTCGATTGTCATGGGATCACCTCACTGGCAGATCATAACATATCCTTCCATCAACGACAATGGCATTTCTCCTCTTTTCTCTATCATTTCTTATCATTTCTCTTCCCCTGCTTACACATTATTTTTCAATCAAACAGGGCTGCTCCTTTCAAAACGCCTGATCCTTATCAGTTGTTTTTACATTATAGCGAGTATCCTGACTTTGCACTTTCCCCTCTGCGGGTAGTCTTTTCAGGCGAAACTGCCAGATCTGCCCAAAGCAAAACGAGCTGGCAGAAATGCCGGCTCGTTTGCTTTAAGTCCTGTTTTCTTAAGTCCTGTTTTTTGAGTCCTGTTTTCTTAAGTCCTGTTTTTTGAGTCCTGTTTTTCGCCCGATAATACAACAGGTTGATTCTGTTCAGGATCAGATTTCCGTATAATACCTTGATGATCAGTATTCGAATGATTTGAAGTGTGATTGTGTTTGAATCAAAATCATTCGGCCGAG
>JAFWCP010000043.1 GCA_017536845.1 Solobacterium sp.
GAGCATCAACGTTTTCAGGGTCGCCCTTGATCATGATATAGTCGATCTTGCCGTTGCCGTTGAAGTCAACTGCATCGAGGCCCAGGTCAGCGATGATTTCGCCCTGCATTGTGCCGGACTGACGAGCGTCAGCACCGACATATGTAACATTCCAGTCTGTCCAGCGGCTCTGTGCAGCTTCATCCGGTTCACGGTTGATGTAAACCAGCTGGATACCGGCTTCGACAACCATGTCAGTGATTGTTTCAGCAGAAGAAGAGTTAACCGGGTTGATGATCAGAACGTCAACACCCTGAGTAATGAAGTTGGAGATCTGGCCGGTCTGTTCGGACTGGTCGTTCTTGCCGTCGACGATGGTGATGTTTTCCTTGGCAAAGCCCTGGGAAATCAGATAGCTCTCGAGTTCATTTCTGAACAGTGTCATGAAGTTGTCGGAGAACTGATAAATGCAGATGCCGACCTTCTTGGTGGACAGGTCATCGGAAGCAGCGGGTGTTGTCGCTTCACTGGAAGCAGGAGCTGCAGCGGAAGATGCCGGTGTGGAAGCAGCGGCGGAAGAAGCAGTACCGGTGGAAGCCGGAGCGCTGGATGCATCGCTGGAGCAGCCGGCGAGCATTGTGATGGACAGCAGAGCAGCTGCTGCGCCTTTCAGAAACTTGTTCATAATATTTTTTCCCTCCATATGAACGCGTGGGTGTTCCCACCTCGCGTAATTATTCTAACAACCGTCCTCAGACGGCAAAAGAGCAAAAATCTTTGATTGATCTTGAAAATTCTTCAGCCATGAAAATTCATGATTCTGCCGATTCCAGGTAGTAAACCGGGTTGCCGGCCTTCTCGGCGGCAATGGTCGTAGGCGGCGTATGGCCGCTTAAGACCCGGGTGTCCGGCGGCAGCAGGAACAGCCTGTTGACAATGGAATCATAGATTTCCTTCTCACTTCCCCCGGCAAAATCGGTACGACCGTAGGAATCCATAAACAGCGTGTCCCCGGAAAACAGGACATTGTCTTCCTTCACGTAATAGCAGACCGACCCCTTTGTATGTCCCGGGGTGGCGATGACTTCAAAACGCATGCCGGCAATTTCCAGCACCTGGCCGTCCTCTGCCGGCGTGATGTCCTCCACCCGGTAAGGCCGGCCATAGCGGGCCGACATGTTCAGGCCGGGATGGCGGAGGAGTTCCTCCTCCCGGGCGGAGGCGTAGACCGGAATGCCGTATGCCTCCCGCAGTTCATTGACCGCATAGATATGGTCGAAGTGGCCGTGCGTCAGCAGGATTGCCTTCAATGTCAGTTCCTTATCATTCAGGTAACGGATGATCCCCTTTGCGCTGTCGGCAGGATCGATGATCACGGCCTCTTTGCCATTGGCCGCAAGATAGCAGTTTGTTCCCAGCATGCCAAGCTGTAAACAGGTGATTTCCATCATGTTTTCCCCCTGATCTTTGTTCTGATTATACCATTGAAACATGGAAAAACCGGTTCTCTTCGGAAAGATCACCGGTCTATCTGCAATGAGACTCATTCCTGCTGTCCGGCAAGAAGCTGTGCTCCATAATACATGTATTCTCTGGAATGGCTGATCAGGAACAGCTCGGGAAGGTATTTCTCTTCCACCTTCCCGGCCAGGATTTCCCTGATCCGGTCAACGCTGTGCAGACCTGCGCAGCGGATGAAGACGGCCGAAGGGCCGACAATCGCGATGTCCGCCAGAATGGCTGCAGCAATGTCGCTGCACAGCCGTTCGGCATTCGACGGGGCGTCATCATGCCTGAGGAGATAGTTGATTTCCCCGGCGACGCCGTTCCTGCCGGTAAGCACCTTCCCGTCAACGACAATCCCCTGGCCGCCGCGGCTGCCTTTGACAAGCTGAGAATGGTAGACAACCGTCGCATAATCATTCTGCAGATGGTAGATGCCAAGGGCTGTGGCGTGGGCGTTATTGGTGATGACGAAACGGAAGGGATACTTCTCCTTCAGGACAGCTTCCAAAGGATATTCCCGGAAGTGCAGGCCAGGCAATGTTACAGTGCCGTTTTTGACAATTCCGGGCATCGAGATGACAACGGTATCAATATCCTTCTCATAGACGGATACGGTATCCAGGATATCTTCGAAATCATGAATGTCGATGGTGTTTTTGATCACCGTATCACGGCGTATGATTTCGCCGTTGTGATAGATCCGGTAGGAAATCCTGAACTGCTCGTCGATGCGGGTGGATATCGCCATGATCTTGCGGCTGCTGGTCAGAATCAGCTTTTTCTGTTCCGGTTCTTCCCGGCTTTGGGCAAGGTTGTCCTGGATCAGGTCCAGCACGCCTCTGACGTCATACATGCCAAACAGCGCGGCCGGAATTTCCAGAACCGGCAGGCCGGGAAAAGAAGCCTCCGTTTCCTTTTTGGTGAAAGCGATCTGGGGCGCCAGCAGGATCATGTCATAGGCTGCGCCTTCTTCCGGAAGCCGGTCGGCGGAAACGGCTGTAAAAGCCAGGGGCAGATTCATCAGTTCGGCAGTCTGATTCAGCTTCATGGCAAAGTAACTGGTCGTCAGGGCGCTCGAACAGCTGATCAGGATCTGTTTCTTTTCCACCTGCCTGGTCCGCAGCAGGCTTTCGGTCAGCTGGTCGTAAAGATACCTGGCATGCGTAAAGTCACTCAGCCGGAAATGAAGGTAGAAGACGTTCTCCCCGTCGGCCCGGCGGATGATCTGGTATTCGATGATGTCATCATCATAAAAGCGGATCGTTGCCTGGGCATACGGCGTTGTCAGAAAGATGCGGCTGCCTTCCTCCGTCAGCTCATATCCTTCGTCCTGATGAGTAAGAATCCAGGCCCGAAAGGAAAGACTGCTGTCGGAAAAGACCATCAGACGCCCATCATTTTCTCAGCCAGAGCGATTACTCCCTTGGCATCCATCAGGCCATACATACGCATGTCAATGGTGTCGACCGGAATATCAGGATACTTTTCCTTTACCGACTTCAGGGCATAGCGGACCTGCGGTCCGATCAGGATGACGTCTGAACCGGCGCCTTCATCCAGATTATCAAGGGAGAAAGCGGCAATGTCATAGTCCTTCCCGGCAGCCTGCGCAACGTTCTGCATTCTCTTGACGAGCATGCTGGTAGACATACCTGCGCAGCAGAATAATGTGATTTTCTTCATGTTATAAATCCTCCATATATCATAATAGTTACATCGTTCGTCTGAAAATTATATAATAATACGGACAGGGAAGTATAAGAATCATGACGTCAAAAAAGGAACTTAATGACACGAAAGCCGGCATTGTCCATTATGAGAATACGGAGATTCCTCTGCGGGTCAAGGAATACACCATCAACACGGATTCCCGTGGCCATAACATCATGCACTGGCATGATGATTTTGAGCTTGTCCAGGTGCTGGAAGGCATCTGCGAGTACCGGATTGAAGCCGATACCATCCTGCTGCAGCCGGGAGATTTTCTCTTCGTCAATTCCCGCGTCATGCATGCCAGCCGCCGTTATGGAGATACCGTGCTGAAGGCCAGGTGCCTGCTGTTCCAGAAGAGCCTGCTGTGCCCCAACCCGGCCATCGAGAAATACTACTTTGCCCCGGTGTATGAGGACCAGCCCTTTGCTTATCTCTTCTTTCCCCGCCATACCCCCGAGGCAGAACGCTGCCTGATGATCATGGATGACATGTACCTGGCCAAGCAGGACAAGCGGACTGCCTATGAGCTGGAAATCATTGCCGGCCTGCATGAAATCATGGTCTGCATCTACCGCTGCATTTCCGGCTTTGTCGTCCATGCCCCGCAAAGAGAGCTGGCCTCGGAAACCCAGAAGGCCATGCTTTCCTTCATCTACCACCACTGCCAGGAAAAGATCACCCTGGCCGACATCGCCGAAAGCGGCAATGTCAGCCCCCGCCACTGCTGTGAGATCTTCCGTAAGACCACCGGCTGTACGCCGATGGAATACGTCAACCTCTACCGGCTGGAGCTTGCCGCAAGAATGCTGAAAGGGACAGATGACCCGATCCAGACCGTGGCTGAGCGCTGCGGCATTGAAAACGCTGCCTACTTTGCCAAGCAGTTCAAGGACCGCTTCCACGTCACCCCCCGCCAGTACCGTCTGAGCACAAAGACAGAAAACCCGGCATCGTAAAAAAAGGGTCGTTTCCTCAGAACGATCCTTTTCTGTATTTTCGGGCATAGGTCTCTACGATCAGGTGCGCCGCGGTTTCCAGCTGGTAAGGGTGGCTGTCCAGGTCCAGGTCAGACGCAAAGGTCAGCACCTCATCCACAAACCACGGCACCGGCTTCTTTGTGCCGCAGACCATCCAGATCTTCGGCAGGGCAAGATGCTTTTCCTTCTCCCGGAAGTCCCGGTATTCAAAGTAACTGCCGGTATAGGAGAAGATGATGATCAGGGTATCCTTGCCGGCGGTCATGATCTCTTCCATCTGGTCGCCGTATGCTACCGATGTATGCACCAGCTTTCCCATCATTAACATGTCGGTCTGCAGGTCAACCGCCGCGCTGATCCCCTTTAACATGCCGTAGGTGCAGATCTTTCCATAGCTGTGCAGGTCATCGCACAGCAGTTCGGTTTTCCTGAGGTCCAGGGAGGCTGCCGCCTTCTTCACGGCGTCAGAAACCCGGGCCGCGTATTCCAGGGCATAGGCATCGGTATCCGGGATGACAAAGGAGCTGAGGCTGGTGCGCAGGATCTGCTTCAGCTCGGAGAAATCCCGCAGCCCGATCTCCCGGACAAAGCGGGAAATGGACCCCAGGCCGACATGGCAGGCAGATGCCAGTTCCTTGATGCCCATCGCCGCGACTTCTTCCTGATGGGTCAGCACATAACCGGCAATCAGGGCATTGGTCGTATCTTTTTTTTCACTGGCCAGCGTGCTCAGCAGCACCACCGGCAGTTTTTCGTAAATCATATCCTAACGGCCGCCGGCCTCGGCATACAGCAGCCTGTCCCTGATCACAGTCGGGTCAACGCCGAAGGCTTTCATGATCGCAAAGGCAAACGGATACGGGGTTGCCGGGCCCTGGGAGGTGATGACATTCTGGTCTGTCACCGTGACCTGATCGACAAACTGGGCGCTCTTAAGCCTTTCGGCATAGCCGGTATAGCCGGTGGCCTTCTTGCCCTTGAGCACCCCGGCCGCTTCCAGCACGACGGTGCCTGAGCACATGCCGGCAATCCATTTATTGTTGTCATTGAACCACTTCAGGGTATCCATGAAAGCTTGGTTGGCAATAAACTTTGCTGCGCACGTACGGCCGCCGGGAACGACGATGACATCCGCCTGTCTGACCTCTTCGGAAAAAATCTTGTCAGCTTTGACCCGGATGCCCTGCATCCCGGTCACAAACGGTTCTTCCTGGAAGCGGAAGGTCACAGCTTCAAAGCCGGCCCTTCTCAAGAGATCGGTGATCTGGATTGTCTCGCTTTCTTCAAAGCCGTCGATCATCATGACTGCTGCTTTCATCATTCATCCTCCCTGACATCAAATGCATTGAAATATACCATTCTCTTCTTGACGGTGAGCGAATCCCCGCCCAGTTCATCCACCAGCTTATAGGCAAATGCCCAGACCACGGCCGGGCCCTTGCCGGTGATCAGATTGCCGTCCACGACAACCTTGTCTTCACGCCATGTGCCATGTCTGATCCTTTCTCTGACCGTCGGGTAGCAGGTAAAGTTCTTCCCGGCCAGCAGCCCCGCCCTGTCAAAGGCTTCCGGGGCCGCGCAGATGGCCGCCAGCTTCTTTCCGGCTTCATGCATTTTCATCAGCACTCCTCTCAGCACTGCACTGGCACACATGGCGTCCGCCCCGCCATAGCCGCCGGGCAGGATGACCATGTCATAGTCCGCCACATCTTCCCCAAGCACCCGGTCGCAGGCAATGGTGATGCCATGGGCGCCGGTGGCTTCCGCTTTGTCCAGGCCGACCAGTTCGCAGCCGATTTGAGCCCTTCGCAGAATATCGATGATTGTCAGTGTTTCTCCTTCTTCGCAGCCGTCTGCTGCAATGACTGCAGTTCTCATAAACCTTTCCTCCTTGCCGCCATCAGCATAAAGCTTCCTGTTTTTCTTTGCCATCGATTTCCAGAATCCGGAAACCGGCTTCCATCTTCAGCAGGTATTCCTTGCGGGCCAGGCCGCCGGCATAGCCGGTCAGCTGCCCGTTTTTCCCGATGACGCGGTGACAGGGGATGATCAGGGAGACCGGGTTGCGGCCGACGGCACTGCCGATGGCCCGTGGGGAACTGTTCAAAGCCGCGGCAAGTTCGCCATACGTCAGGACTGTTCCATAGGGGATGGTGCGCAGGGCTTCCCATACCCGAACCTGGTATGGCGTGCCGGTCAGTTTCAAGGGGATCTGCGGCAATTCCTTCTTCCCCTGGAAATAGCCGTCCAGCCATGCCCTGGCAAGATCAAAAACCGTCCTTTCGGCACTGACCGCTTCAGCCAGGGTGCTTTCGGCATATTTCTGGTCTGCGAACCAGAGGCCGCATAAGGCATCTTCGTCTGCCCCCAGAACAATGGTGCCAAGGGGCGATTCATATTCACTTCTGTACTTCATATCTGCAGTGTACCATACAGTTTCAAAACAAAAAAGCCGCCTCTCCTATGCAGGCGGCTCCACGTCCTTCTGTCGGGGGAGACAAGTCGGATGGCCGGCATTTCCTGCCGGCTTAATTATTGTACCCCTGAAATGAGAACATTATCTGTTTGTTATCTGAACTTCAGGTGAACTTTTCAGTCACAGATATCCGCATCCAGCACCGCCTGGACGGTAAAGGCCGGATATTCCTCTTCCACCTGCGCAACAATCCGATGGAAGATCTCTTCACGATCAGGCGTCCTGAAATCAATCACGACGTCAAAACGGATCAGTTTCTGCACGGCATCAGTATAGAAGCCATGCATCTGCACGACATGGTCATAGCCCATGATCATGCGCCGGATGTCCTCAAACATCTCTGCTTCTTCATCATTCTTCGTGTTGCGGGCATAAAAGCCAACCGCAGTCAGAGCCACATGGTGCTTTTCAAGAACACGGTGGACGATCTCCCGGGTCATCCGGTCAAGCCGGTCAGCGGTATACGTATCCGGCACTTCAACATGGATCGACCCGATCATGCGGTCAGGGCCGTAGTCATGCAACACCAGGTCATAGGCACCGATGACGCCTTCTGTTTCACAGACTGTCGCCTTCAGGGCTTTGGACAGGTCGCCGTCCACCCTCTCGCCAAGGATCCTTGACAGCGTATCCTTCAGCATCTCCACGCCGCTTTTGATGATCACGGCGGAAATCAGCAGGCCCAGCCATGCTTCCAGGGAAATATGGAAAAGCATGTACAGGACGGCGGCAGCCAGGGTGGAAGCGGAAATCACGGCGTCATTGAGGGCGTCCTTGCCGGAATCGACCAGGGCGTCGCTGTCGGTTTCCTCGCCGACTTTCTTCACATAGCGGCCTAACAGAACCTTCACGGCCACGCCGACCGTAATGATCACCAGCGTCAGGGCGGAGTAATCCGGCACTTCCGGGGCCAGGATCTTCTTGAAGGATTCCACAAAGGCAGTCACGCCGGCATACAGCACGATGACGGAAATCACGGTGGCGCTGAGATACTCCGTACGGCCATAGCCATAGGGGTGTTTCGCGTCCGGCCGGCGGGAAGCAAGCTTTGTGCCGATGATGGTAATCAACGATGACATGGCATCGGACAGGTTGTTCACCGCATCGAGAATGACGGCAATCGAATGGGCCAGCAGGCCGGCCATGACCTTGAAAGCGGCCAGGAAGACGTTGGCACCGATGCCGATCATGCTGGTACGGACAATTCTGTTTTCACGATTCATCATAACGCTCCTATAATCTTGTAAAGAGTTTCATACAGCTGCAGGGATTCCTGTTCATCCAGCGGGACATCACTGCCGACGGCAGTCGGAATATCCTTGCAGCGCTCACGCAGCTGCCTGCCCTTATCGGTCAAAGAAGCAGTGACAACTCTTTCATCATGGGTGTTGCGGCTGCGGGTGATGATGCCTGCACCCTCCAGTTTTTTTAACAGCGGGGTCAGGGTGCCGGAATCGAGGTACAGTCGCTCGCCCAGTTCGCCTACCGTCATGCCGTCATTTTCCCAAAGGCCCATCAGGACGAGGTACTGGGTATAGGTCAGCCCCAGCGGCTTGAGCAAAGGCGTATAGTGGGCGGTGATTTTGCGGGCCGCGGTATACAGCGGAAAACAGAGCTGGTTGGACAGTTTCAGTGCTTCATAGGCGCTCATGCCTTGCCTCTTTTCAGGCCGTCAATGTAGCTGACAGCACTCAGTGCGGCAACATTGCCCTGGCCGGCGGACTTGACATACTGGTACGGCAGTCCGGCCAGGTCACCGGCCGCGTAAAGGCCGTGCAGGTTGGTGCGCATCTGCAGGTCCACCTTGACGGCGCTGCCTTCGGTTTCAAGACCCGGAACCAGCTGGCCGGGGAACTGGGCAGAGCGCAGGATGAAGACGCAGGCAATCTCGTATTCGTTCTTGTCGGTCTTAAGGGCAGTTGCCTTCATGCGGCCCATGATTTCAACGGGTTTTTCTCTGACCACGATGATGTTGTCGTGGGTAAATTCGGGTTCTTCCTTATACAGCGGCAGGTAGTATACCTTTTCGCAGACTTCGCCCAGGAAGTCGGCTTCCGCTTCTTCGTGCTTGTCGGATGAAATGACGGCGACAACCTTGTTTTTATATAAGGGGGCATCGCACGTCGCGCAGTAGCTGACGCCCCGGCCGAGGAAGTTTTCCTCACCCGGATACGGCTTGCCGGCAACAACGCCGGTGGCCAGGATGACGGCTGTGGCTTCGGCCATGCTGCCGTCGGAAAGCTGCAGGCCGTAGTAATCGCCCAGGGCATAGACGGCGGTGACCTTCTGCTCGGTGATTTCGATGCCCAGCTGTTCCAGCTGGGTCGTAAAGGCTTCGGCCATCTGCCTGCCGGTGACGGAAGGCAGGCCGGGATAGTTCAGGATCGGGTGTTCGACAACCTGCATCTTGTTGGATAACAGCTTCGTGCCGAACAGGACGATGTTCTTGTTTCTGACTTTGGCGGTGATGGCGGCGGAGACGCCGGCAGGGCCGGTTCCGATAATTGCGATATCATATCTCATGGTTCAAACCTCTCTTTCTGATGCATTTATATTTTATACAATTTAATTTTACATTTCAACTGAAAACTGCTTTCAGAAATACTTCGTAAACATTTTCACAAACACAACAGGATTGTGCTAGAATATTACGCGTTATTATAAGAGGAGATCAGATTATGTATGTACAGATTCCCGAAAACTATCAGCCGAAGCTGACGGTCAGAGAAACCCAGGAAGCCATCAAATACATTCGTGATACATTTCAGAAAGAGATCGGACGGGAACTCGGGCTGTCGCGTATCAGCGCCCCGCTGTTCGTGCCGAAAAGCTCCGGTCTCAATGATGACCTGAACGGTGTCGAACGGCCGGTTTCCTTTGATATCCGGGAGATGCCGGGTGAAAACATCGAAGTCGTGCAGTCGCTGGCCAAGTGGAAGCGCTATGCCCTCGACAAATACGGCTTTGCCCTGCATGAAGGTCTGTACACCAACATGAATGCCATCCGCCGTGATGAAGACCTCGACAACCTCCACTCCATCTATGTGGACCAGTGGGACTGGGAAAAGGTCATCGCCAAGGAAGAACGCAATGACGCGACGCTGGAAGCAACCGTCAGGGACATCTTCAAGGTCATCAAGCATATGGAACATGAAGTCTGGTACAAATACCCCAAGGCAGTCTGCCATCTGGCCGACGATGTCTTCTTCATCACCTCGCAGGAACTGGAAGACCTCTACCCCGAGCTGACCGTCAAGGAAAGAGAGGACGCCATCACCGCCGACAAGAAATGTGTCTTCATCAAGCAGATCGGCCATCCGCTGAAGCGTTCGGGCAAGCCGCATGACGGCCGGGCACCGGACTATGATGACTGGAACCTCAACGGCGACCTGCTGTTCTGGCTGCCTTCCCTGAAGCGTTCGCTCGAACTGTCTTCGATGGGCATCCGTGTCGATGAGGAAACCATCGTCTCGCAGTGCCGGATCAAGGGCGTTGAGGAAAGGCTGGAAATGCCCTTCCACCAAAGCATCATCAACTGCCGTCTGCCCTACACCATCGGCGGCGGCATCGGCCAGTCCAGGCTGTGCATGCTGCTGCTGAACAAGGCGCATGTCGGCGAAGTGCAGGCTACCATCTGGCCCCAGGAGATGATCGACATCTGCAATGCCA
>JAFWCP010000497.1 GCA_017536845.1 Solobacterium sp.
ATCAAGGATTCTGGCCCCGGGGAACATGTCCGGGAAGTACTTCAGCACGACGTCTTCGGTATGGACAAAGCGCAGTTCATCCTCCTTTGCCGGCAGCGTGATCAGCGGGTCAAGCGATTCCGGCACCGGCAGGAAGGCAAAAACCTCATCCTTTTTCTTGAAGCGGACGGTTGCCGCAATATAGATGGACCCGCTGAGCAGGTTGGGGAACGGATGATGGATATCAACGATCTGCGGGCTCAGCAGCGGCGCGATTTCATTCTTGAAATGCTTCTTGATATACTTCTGGTCCTCTTTGGAAAGCGTTTCAAGGTTTTCGGCGATGATTCCTTCCTTCGCCAGTTTCTTCGTCAGGTCGGCAAGGATTTCATCCCGCTTTTTCAGCTTCCGCTTGGCCATCGGGTAGAGCACCTGCAGCAGGGCGGCCGACGTCATGCCGTTTTTATGGTCGACATGCGTATATTTGGCATTGGCCATGTCATACAGTGCGCCGATGCGGACCATGAAAAACTCCGCCAGGTTGGAGGTGAAAATGGATACGAATTTCAGCCGTTCCAGAAGCGGCACGGTCTTGTCCTTGGCCTCATTCAGGCATCTGTCGTCAAAGTGCAGCCAGGAGATTTCCCGGTTCTGCGTGTATCCTTCCTTAAACAGTTCTTTGTTCATGCAGTATTTCCTCAATCTTCTAATTTCCGGAATTCAAAACGGCCCGGGTTCACTTCATGGTAGCCGTTGGCCAGCAGCACCCGCCGGGAGGCGTCATTGTCATCGGCGATTTTTGCGATGATGCAGTCATAGCCCTGCTCACAGAGATACGCCGTCATCATCGCCACGGCTTTTGTCGCAAAGCCCCGCCGGCGGTAGGCCGGCTTGATGCGGTAGCCGATCTCGCAGTGGTTGCCGAAAAAACGGTAGGCTTCAATGATGCCGGTCAGGATGCCGGCCGCATAGATGCCAAGGACGATGGATTCCTTTGCCGTATACAGGCTGCGGAAACGCTGGATGGCGGTCTGCACCTGTTCCTTGCTGAGGGGATACTCAAAAAGGTCAACGGCAAAAGGCGCGTCGGCATCGTCCGCAAAGCGCAGAATCAGCTGGTCTTCTTCTAATTTAAAACCGGGTTCAAACATAACCTGCCTCCTCTTCTGGTCCCTGAATTCATTTGCAAACTGGTTATATGATATTATATCGCAATTCACTACAATATCAGGCACCAAGGAGGTGCAAATCGATGAAAAGAATCGCAACCATGCAGGATATCTCCTGCATCGGCAAATGTTCTCTGACCGTCGCCCTGCCGGTCATATCGGCAATGGGCATCGAAGCCGCCGTACTGCCCACGGCCGTGCTCTCCACACATACGATGTTTTCCGGCTTTACCTTCCACGACCTGACCGACCAGATCAGGCCGATCATGGCGCACTGGCAGAAGGAAGGCTTTGCCTTTGACGGCATCTATACCGGCTATCTCGGATCGCTCGAACAGATCGCCATCGCCCGAAGCCTGTTTGAAACCTTCGGCAAGGACGGCCTGATCCTGGTCGACCCGTGCATGGCCGATAACGGGAAGCTCTACACCGGCTTCACCCCGGCCTTTGCGAAAGAAATGGCAAAGCTGTGCGGGCATGCGGATATCATCTGCCCCAACCTTTCGGAAGCTTCCTTCCTGCTGGATATCCCCTACGAAGAAAAACCGTCCAGGGAACGGGTGGAAGAAATCCTGAAGATGCTGACAGGGCTGGGCACACGGACAGCC
Organism: Solobacterium sp.; assembly: GCA_017536845.1. The sequence goes on from JAFWCP010000497.1 coordinate 1,757, forward strand.
GTGCTGACCGGCATCAGCTATGAGGAAGGAAAGCTCGGCGCCGTTGCCTATGACCGTGAAACCGATACGTATACCTCGTATTTCTCCAATGAGGAAAAAGCCCGCTTCCATGGCACCGGCGATTTATGGGCCTCGGCCTTCTTTGCTTCTTTGATCCAGGAAAAGACGGTTTACGAAGCGCTGCAGACAGCCTGTGAATTCGTCCGGGAAAGCGTACGGCTGACCCTGGCCGAAGAAAACCACGTCGACTACGGCGTCAATTTCGAGCAGGCACTACATCTGCTGAATGCATAAACAACGAAAGGCACAGCACGTGCCTTTTTCATTGCAAAAGCCGCGTCTTTTCCGGAACGCGGCTTTTCTTCTGAGATGGGATTATTTGCCGAATCTTGCCATCAGCTTCGCCATGGCGTCATCCATGGTGAGTTCCGGCTTCTTCGGTTTCCTGTCGTCCTTGCGGCCTGTCTTATGGCCGTTTTTCTGGTTCTTGCCCTTGGCCGACTTTCTGTGCTTGTAGGCGGCATCCCTCTGTTCCAGCTGCTCTTTCGGCA
>JAFWCP010000498.1 GCA_017536845.1 Solobacterium sp.
ATGCCCTGTCAACCCTGCGTTATCTGAACCCGATCCTGCTGGCAGGCGTCACCCTGTTTGGCTACATGAGCATGTTCCTGTCGGAATACTTTGCCTTAATCACCGCGGCGGTTGGCATCGTTGCCCTGGCAGCTGCCATCTGGACAGCTGTGACGCTGTTCCGTCTGCGCAAGGAAGTCAGCGTCCGGTCGCGCTGATCCCCTCCTGATCCATTCAGGCAAACATGTCATGAAAACAAAACATCTTCTGATCCTTGGCGTCGTGCTGGTGCTGCTGTGCCTGGGGGTCCTGGTGACCACCGGGCAGACCGCTGTCCTTCATGCGGACATCACCGGATACAGCCAGGATGTCAGTGAATATACGGTTGTTCTGGATCCGGAAGGCATTGCCCATGTGCAGGATATGCACATAAGCGATGAAACCCTCGTCATCACCCTGCGATCAAAGTCCCCGGGCCGCGTTTTTGCGGAGGTGCACGGATCTGACGGTTACAGCCTTCTGTTCATCAATTACGTCCACCCGCTTGGCATCATGACCCGGGAGAATTACTTCGGCAAGGTCAACAACGGGCGGATCATCCCCATCGCCGGCCTTCTCTATCTGAGCCTGATCCTGGGAACCCTGATCACCACGACCCGCAGGGAAATGCGTGAAAACCTGTTCCGCTACCGGAATGTCCGCCATGTCGGCCTGATCATCTACCTGTGCTTTCTGGCCTTGCAGCTGGTGTGCATTTCATTCATCGACAATGGCATCAGTGCCGTCAAGACCATGCTTGGGGCAGCCAGCTCGTTTGCCTTCTTTGCCCTGCCTGCAGCATTCGTCCTTTCGATCTTCGTCACAATCAGCAATCTGCAGCTGATCCATAGAGAAGGCCGCAACTGGCGCAATCTTCTGGGCTGCCTGCTCGGCCTGCTGATCTGCCTGGGCACGTTAACGCCCGGTATCCTGGGGGAAATCCTGCAGCACCATTACACCGGCATCATCGACGTCCATAATGAGCAGGGCATCTGGCTTTATATTGAAGAAGCGGTCGAAGACAGCATCTCGGTCATCATGACGTATCTGGAAGCCATCCTGGCCGGTACGGTCATACTCGCCGTGAAGGCGGCAAGGCACATCCCTTCCTTTGACAAGGACGCCATCCTGATCCTCGGCTGCCAGATCAGAAAAGACGGCACCCTGACCCCGTTATTGAAAAGCAGGACCGACCGGGCCATCGCCTTTGCCCGCATGCAGAAGGAAAAAACCGGCAAGGACATCCTGTTTGTCCCTTCCGGCGGCCAGGGCAGTGACGAAGTCATCCCGGAAGCCCACGCCATCCGCAATTACCTGCTGGCAAGCGGCATCCCGCAGGAGCGGATCATCGTTGAAGACAGATCCTGCAATACCTATGAGAACATGCGCAATTTGTATGCGCTCATGAAAAAGGAAATTCCTGACCGGGAACCCCGGCTTGCCTTTTCGACCACCAACTACCATGTCTTCCGCTCCGGCATCCTTGCTTCTGTGCAGGGCATTGCGATTGAAGGCATCGGCAGCGGCACGCGAAGCTACTTCTGGATCAATGCGTTCATCCGTGAATTCATTGCCACCCTGTACAGTGAACGCAAGGCCCATCTGAGGACCTTGCTGGTCATTCTGGCCGGACTTCTGGGACTGGTTCTGATCTACTACTATTCCAATATCTTCTGACCTGTCAGACAGGCCAGGCTGTCACTCTTTCTCCATCAGAAAAGGACACCGCGCGGTGTCCTTTTCTTCTTCAGTCCTTCAGGCTGTGGAAGACCGGCTGCAGATGGTCGAATGTGCAGAATTCCGCAAAGCCGAGTTCATCATGCAGGATGGCCTTTGCCTCATCAAGATGGTCGGCCAGATATTTCGTCGTATGGGCATCCGAGCCGATCGTCAGAATCTTTCCGCCAAGGTCCTTATACAGACGCCAGATATCCCGTGAAGGCTGGATGTCATC
>JAFWCP010000499.1 GCA_017536845.1 Solobacterium sp.
GCTATGTGGAGATGAAGGTGGATGAAACCGACCGCCGTGTCCGCCGGCTGTACATGACGCCCGCCGCCGCCCCGCTGCTTCAGTATATTTATGAACAGCGGCTGGCCCTGGCCCGCTTCCTCGCCAGGGAGATTGATTTTGAACGCTTTGAGACAGACCTGGACCAGGTCTGTGAAAACGCCCGCCAGTCCAACGCGATCGAGCATGCCTTCCCCGGCCTGCGGATCGGCGCCATGCAGGAGAGTTCCCTGACCGCCTGGCCGGGCCGCCTGTCAGCCGTGGTGGAACTGGCCGGCTGTGATTATAAATGTCCTTACTGCAGCCGCCGCTCGCTCGTTTTCATTCCCGAAAACTATGCCTACCTTGATACGGAGGAAGTGCTCGGCTACCTGCAGAAACGCTCTTCTTTCTTTGACGGGGTGGTGATCAGCGGCGGTGAACCGCTGCTGCAGGGCGACCTGATTCCCTTTATGAAGGAGGTCCGCCAGCTTGGCTGCCGGATCCGCCTTGAAACCAGCGGCTCCTTGCCGGAAAGGCTGGCGGAAGTCATCCGCAGCGGCCTGGTGGATGAGGTGGCGATGGACCTGAAGAGCACGCCTGAAAAATACCCGGCAGCGGTCGGCATGAACCAGGCCGGCTTCAGCTTTGAACCGGTGAAGGCGTCGATGCGCATCCTCGAAGAAAGCGGCATCCGCCACGAATATGTGACCACCTGCGTCAGGGACCTGCATACGGAACAGGACATCATGGCCATTGCGGAAATGATTGATGAAAAGGTTCCCTACGTGCTGCGAAAGCTGGAACGGAGCGGCCGCATGATTGCCCCGGAGATGCAGGGGTTCAGCGATGAAGAGATGAAGGTGCTTCTTGCCTCAGCAAAGCAGAAGCATGCGCTGACGTCGCTTCGCGGCGTCTGGGAGGATCAGTGATGTACAAGGTGAAGAAAAGAGACGGCAGCATTGCTGAATTTGATATCCAGAAGATCATCAACGCCATCAGCCGGGCATTTATCGCCTGCGGCCGCAAGATTGATGACAACGTGCTCAGCCTGATTGCCCTGCGCGTGACCAGCGACGTCGAAGCCAAAAGCAGGGGTGAGGTCCTGGATGTCGAAGCCATTCAGGACAGCGCCGAAAAGGTGCTTTCGGAAACCGGCTATTTTGACGTAGCCAAGGCATATATCCTGTACCGCAAGAACCGTGAATATGTCCGCAATATCAACGCATCCTCCATGGACTACAGGACGACGGTCGACCACTATATCCGGATGCAGGCGGACAACCCGTCCGGAGCTTCGGTCGGCGGCATGATCCTGTCCAGCTCGGCCGGCGTCATCGCCAATTACTGGCTGAACAAAATCTATGAATCCGAGATTGCCGCTGCCTACCGGATGCATGACATCCATATTCATGATTTAAGCATGCTGACGGGATACAGTGCCGGCTGGTCTCTGGAAAAACTGCTGGAAAAGGGCATCCTGCCGGTCAACGGCAAGATCTGCTATGCTCCTGCGGAAACGTTTGAAGATGCTCTGGAACAGCTGGCGATCTTTGCCTGCACCGTCTCCAACGAGTGGGCCGGACCGCAGTCATTTGCCGATGCCGACATCCTTCTGGCGCCCTATATTGCCCATGACGGTCTGAACAGGGAACAGGTCAGGGAACACGTACGCCGGTTTGTCTACCGTCTGAATACATCTTCTGCCTGGGGCGGCCAGGTGCCGTATGTCTGCCTGCTTGTCAATAACGGCATGCCTGCCGCCTATGAAAACAGGCCGGCTCTGTACCGGGGGGAAGAAACCGGGAAAACCTGTGGTGCTTATCAGGAAGAGGCGGCAATGTTTGCCGATGCCCTGATGGAAGTGCTCCGGGAAGCGGACGGCCGCGGCAAGCCGTTTGCCTACCCGCTGGTGACCCTGAAAACGGGCCGCTCTGCAGCCCTCAGCGACGCCGCCTGCGCTTTGACCCTGCGCTATGGCAGCCTGTATTTTACCGGTGATGCCGCAGGCTATGGGTATGAAGGCTGTGCCCCGGGCCGCGGCCTGGCCGGCATTGCCAGCGTCAACCTGAACCGGATTGCCTGGGCATCGCAGGATGAGGCTGATTTCTTTGCCCGCCTGGAACATATGACGGATCTGTGCGCCCGCAGCCTGATCGTCAAGAAACGGGCCCTGATCAATTTCCTTGAGCATGGGTTCTATCCGTATTCAGAAGCCTATATGGGCACTTTCGACAATCTGGGCGGTGCCGTCGGTGCGGTGATCTACCAGCCGCTGGTCTTTCCCAACTGGGAAGCCGATGATGATATGGAAGGCCAGGCCCTGGCATTCATGCACAAGGTTATCCGCCAGTATGCCGGCCAGATGCCGCTGCTGGTCAGAAATGTGGAGACAAAGGCTGTCGTGCAGCGGTTCCGGAAACATGATGCCGGTCTGCCGGCTGCTGAAAAGGAAAAGCCGCTCGACATGTTTGCCGCCCTTGACCGCGCCAATGAAAGGGCAAGGTATTTTGACGAGATCTGCACAGAGATTACGGCCGGGGATGATTTCCTTGAAAAAGAACAGGTCAGGCTGCTTGTCCGCAAGGTGCTGGCCGGTTATGAACTGCCGCTGTTTCAGATCTGCGTTCCCCATGCCTACTGCCCGCGTGACGGCTATCTGCGGGGCAGCTACGAAACATGCCCGGTCTGCGGCATGCCGCTGGATCCGAAGGCCTTGAAGCTCAGATCCCTGGCGGCGGCCAGGAAAAAGCAGTATCTGCTGTTTGTGCAGAAACGTTCCGATGACTGCATGAAGGCGCAGCAGATCATGAAGCGCCATGGCATCCTGTATGACCTGGTCGACAGCACTGCCGAAAGCGCCCTGGCGGAGCGGATGGGCGTTGGCCAGTATCCTTCTCTGCTGGTCATCAGCGGCGATACGCAGGAAGTCTTTGCCGGCCTGAAGGAAATTGAAGTTTACACGGAAAGGCAGAAATGAAAAAACGAATCTTCGACATCATTCAGATTTCCAATACTTCCGATAAACCGTCCGCCATCTTCGACGTGATCCTGGTGATCATGATCTTTGCCAACATCACGGTCATGTTTGCGGAGACATTTGATGTCCTGCAGCCGTGCAGCCGTGTCTTTGACGTCATTGAGGTGATCACCCTGACGTTCTTTGCGGCGGAATACGCCCTCCGGCTATGGACGGCGGAATACCTGTATCCGGATCTTGACCGCCGCCATGCCATGATCCGCTTTATCTTCTCCTTCGACGGCATGGTCTGCCTGCTGACGATACTGCCGTTCTACTTCCTGAGCGGTTTTGTGGCTTTCCGCATGCTCAGGGTGGTGCGGATCCTGCATCTGTTCCGCATCAATGCGAGCACCGATTCGTTCAACGTGATCGTTTCGGTCATCTTTGAAAAGAAAAATCAGATTCTGAGTTCACTGTTTATCATTCAGATCCTGATGATGGCATCTTCATTATGCATGTACAGTGCCGAGCATGACGCCCAGCCGGAAGTCTTCGCAAATGCCTTTTCCGGTATCTGGTGGAGCGCGGCAACAGTCCTGACGGTCGGCTATGGCGACATTTACCCGGTGACGCTGGTCGGCAAGATCATGGGCATTGTCATCGCCTTCCTGGGGACCGGCGCCGTAGCGGTGCCGACCGGCATCATCTCCGCCGGCTTTGTCGAACAGTACACCAAGGTCACAGGCACCGACGATCCGTTTGCGGCCAGCCTGCAGAACCTGGTGATTGATATTGATTCGGCCTGGCTGGGGCTGACGGCCCGCCAGGTGGAGGAGCGCTATCAGGAGGCCATCCTGCTGGTCAGAAGAAATGAGGTTACCTTCAGGCCCGGTGTGGAATACAATGTTTCCGCCGGCGATGTCATACAGGTCTACACGCAGGGAAACCGCCGCAAGGGCTGATGACGGTTCCTGCAGTCACGGAGGTTGTGATGCAGATCAAGGAAAAAGGAATCCGCGTAGGCAAGGGTGAATCGGTCATGGAAGCCATGCAGAAGGCCATTCCGCACTGGATTCATGAACGGGTGGCCGACCCTCACTTTGTCGGCGGATACAAATACAAACGAAACTGCCGCTGCTCGGTATGCGGGTATGAGTCTTCCTTCGAGAAGCCTGTCTGTCCGCACTGCCAGCGGAAGATGCAGCAGCTCAGGGGCATTTGATGCCCTTTTTCATATATGGCCTGATACAATTAGGGACGGAGGTTGAAAAGAGATGAAAAAAGGTCTTATTCTGGAAGGCGGCGCGATGCGCGGCCTGTTCACCGCCGGCGTCATGGACGTCCTGATGGAAAGCGGCATCACGTTTGACGGGGCCGCCGGCACGTCAGCCGGCGCAGCTTTCGGCAGCAACTACAAATCCCGCCAGATCGGCCGGGCCGTGCGCTATAACCTGCGCTTCCGCAACGATCCCCGCTATCATTCGCTGCAGTCCCTGCTGCGCAGCGGCGACCTGTACAATGCGGACTTCTGCTACAATACGCTGCCGTATGAGCTGGATGTCTTTGATACGGAAGCATTCAAGGCCAGCCCGATGGAATTCTATGCCGTCTGCACGGATATTGAAACCGGCAAGGCC